>RGES01000080.1 GCA_009917805.1 Verrucomicrobiota bacterium | reverse complement strand
CAGTGGAAGGGGCTCGAGAACATGCGCTTCGGCAGCGTGCTTGGCCGCATCGGTCTCGCCGGCATGTTCGCCCAGCTGATCTTCGCCTTCAACTTCGAGACGCCGAAGCGCCTTTGGTATTGGCTGGCCGGCATCCTGCTCGGCTATTGGGCGATCATGTCGTTCGGCCATGCGCCGGGTTTCGCCGCCGGCGACCTGACGATGGAAGGCAACTTCGCCAGTTACGTCGACCGGCTGCTTCTGCCCGGCAAGCTGCACAAGAAGATCCACGATCCCGAAGGCCTGCTTGCGATGCTTCCCGCGATCGGCAACGCCTTGCTCGGCATCCTGGCCGGCCTTTGGCTGCGTCGTTCGACGGAAGAAGTCTCGGGCGACCGCAAGGCCGCCGGCTTGGCGATCGCCGGCCTTGGGTTGCTCGCGGTGGGCGGCCTCTGGAGCTTCGTCTTCCCTCTGAACAAAAACCTTTGGACCAGCTCGTTCGTGCTCTGGACCTGCGGGTGGGGCAGCCTTTTGCTGGCCTTGTTCTATTGGACGATCGATGTCCGTGGCTGGGCTCGCGGGTTCGGTGCCTTCTTCGCCGTCATCGGCATGAACTCCGTCCTCATCTACCTTTCCGGCAAGTTCCTCAGCTATGATTACACGGCGCGCTTCTTCTTCGGGGGGCTGGCCTCGGCCGTGCCGCCCGCCGTCGGCACGCTCGTCCTCGCCGTCGGCGTCTTCGCCGTCGAGTGGGCGCTCTTCTGGTTCCTCAAGCGCCAGAAGATCTTCCTCAAGGTGTAGGGCAGGGCGGGTCTGGCTTGTCTTCCCCGTCGCGGCGATGAGTCTGAGCGCATGAGCGAACCTGAGTTGAAAGTCACGCGCGGCGACATCATCGCCCGCGGCCTGCTTTGCCACTGCCCTAACTGCGGCAAGCGCGGGCTCCTCGCCTCCTGGTTCCGCTTGGGCAAGGCTTGCCGTTCGTGCGGCATGGACCTCGCGCGCTCGGCCGGAATCTACTCCGGCACCACGTCGATCGGCTACGTCGCCGCGATCATCTTCGTCATCATCCCGATCTGTTTCCTCGTGGGCTTCAAGGTTCTCCCGGTCACCGCCGGCGTCCTGCTGGGGATCTTCGGTTCCTTCGGCTTCATCGTGCTGATCTATCCCGTCATGCTCTGCTGGATGGTGATGGCCTACCATGTGGCCATGCCGGGCGAACTGCCCGCCAATGGCGGCCGGGAAGGCCGGGACGAGTGACCGCATAGGGTCTTGACTTACATCTTCATATCTAGATAAGAAGATACTTAAGATGTCCCGTCAGCTGCTCATCGATGCGCTCCGCAGTCCCGTGCGTCCCACGGTCTCGGTGGAGTTCTTTCCGCCCAAGGACGCGGAGGGCGGGGCGCGGATGCTCAAGGTCGCCGAGACGCTCAGGCCGCTGGGCATCGATTTCGCCTCCCTGACCTACGGCGCCGGCGGCACTTCCCGCGACACCACCATCACCTACGGCGCGGAGCTCGTGAAGATGGGCATCCCGCTCATCGCACACCTCACCTGCGTGGGGCATGCCCGCTCCGAACTCGCCGGCATCATCGGTCAGTATGACAGGGCCGGCTTCTCCGGCATCCTCGCCCTCCGCGGGGATCCGCCCAAGGGCCAGAAGGATTTCGTCGCCCACCCTGAAGGCTTCGCGCACGCGCAGGGGCTCGTCCGCCAGATCGCCGCGGAGCGACCTGGTCGTTTCGCCGTCGGCGTCGCCGGCTTCCCCGAGCGTCACCCCGACGCCGTCGACGACCTGAGCGACATCCGTTTCCTGGCCGGCAAGGTCGCGGCCGGCGCGGACTTCGTCACCACGCAGCTTTTCCTGGATAACGAAGACTACTTCCGTTTCGTCGCCCGTGCCCGCGCGGCCGGCGTCACCGTCCCGATCCTGCCGGGCATCATGCCCGTCCTTTCCCTGAAGCAGGCCCGCAACTTCTGCGGCTTCTGCAAGGCGCGCATCCCGGACGCCCTCGTCCGCGAGCTTGAGGCCTGCGGTCCGGACGAGGAGGCGCAGCGCAAGGTCGGCGTGTCCTGGGCGGTCCGTCAGGCGCGCGGCCTGGTCGCGCGCGGAGCCCCTGGTTATCACGTCTATATCCTCAACAAGGCCGAGTCGGCGGTGGAGCTGTTCGCGGCCTTGAGGGGCTGAAGGCATTAGGTTTGTCATTCCGCGGGCAAGGGGCTGAATGGCTGGCATGCGCGAGCCTCTGCCGGCGGTTGTCATCGAGGTCGGGGCCGACCACGGCGCCTTCCCGGGATGGCGCCGCGGCTTCTGGAGCCTCATGGCGACGCAGTTCCAGACCGCGTTCAGCGACAATGCGTTGAAGAACCTGATCATTCTGCTCGTGCTCGGCAGCGCCATGCCGCAGGAAGAGCGCAACACGCATGTCGCGATGGCTGGCGCGCTCTTCGCGGCTCCGTTCATCCTTTTCTCGATGCTCGGCGGCTGGCTGGCCGATCGGTTCAGCAAGCAGCGGGTGATGTCCGCCGTGAAGCTGGCCGAGGTCGGCATCATGCTGTTCGCGGCCGCCGCGTTGGCCTGGGGCCATGCTTCGCTCGAGCTGGCGGCGATCTTCCTCATGGGGTGCCATAGCGCCATCTTCGCGCCTTCGAAGTACGGCATCCTCCCGGAGCTGCTGCCGCATGACCGACTTTCCTGGGGCAACGGCATCCTCGAGCTCCTCACCTTCCTCGGCATCATCTTCGGCATCGCGGCCTCTGGGTTCCTGGCCGAGACGTTCGCCGGCGCGCAAGGACTGTCCGGCCTCATTCTCGCGCTGCTGGCCCTGTCGGGCTGGTGGCTGAGCCAGGGCATCACCCCGGTCCCTGCGGCGAATCCGCGCTGTGAGCGGCGGATCAACCCCGTGACCGACCTTTGGGCGCGGCTGATGCTCATGAAGCAGGACCGCGACCTTTGGCGCGCCAACTGGGGCAACGCCGGTTTCTTCTTCGTGGCGGCGTTGGTCCAGTTGAACCTGATGATCTATGCGCAGGATGTCCTGAAGCTGAGCAAGTCGCAGAACGCCTATCTCAACCTCGCGCTGGCCTTGGGCATCGGCTTCGGCAGCGTTGCCGCCGGCTATGCGTCCCGCGGCCGCATCGAATATCGGCTCGTGCCGATCGGCGCCGTCGGCTTGGCGCTCTGCTCCGTGCCCATGGGCATGGTGGGCGTGGGTTTCGTCCCCTTCGTGCTCTGTCTGGTCGGACTGGGCTTCTCCGCGGGGCTGTTCATCGTGCCGATCGCCGCCGTCCTCCAGCATCGGCCCGCGCCCGAGGACAAAGGGGCGGTCCAAGGCGCGGCCAATGTCCTGAGCTTCGTAGGCATCCTCGCCGCCTCCGGTGTCCAGTGGGTCTCGTTCCAGACCCTGAACCTGACCCCCGGCCAGGTCTTCTGGGTCTGCGGGGTCTGCGCCTTGCTGACCGGCGCCTACTCGGCGATCTCCCGGGGCCATTTCATCCGAGGCGAGGGCTGACTTCTTAATCTTGGATTAAGGGCGATTACGGTAGAGTATAGGCCTGCTCCCGATGCGCATCCTTATCGTAGAAGACGAAGCCCCTTTGCGTAACGGCCTGCTGAAGCTGCTCCGCGAAGAAGGCTATGCGGCCGACGCCGCCGCCAACGGCGAAGAAGGGCTCCATAAGGCGATGGAGTGCGATTACGACGCCATCGTCCTCGATTACCTCATGCCGGTCATGGACGGTCGCGAGATGCTCCGTCGCCTCCGCCACACCAAGCGCACCCCGGTCATGATGCTCACCGCCCGCAATTCGGTCGACGACCGCGTCGCGGGACTCGATCTCGGCGCCGATGACTACGTGGCGAAGCCCTTCGTGCAGCAGGAGCTGCTCGCCCGTCTCCGCGCGCTCGTCCGTCGTAATCACAGCTCCGCCGCCGCGGTCATCTCGCTCGGCGACGTCGTGATCGATACGACCGCCCGCCGCGTGACCAAGGCCGGCAAGGACGAACCGGTCACCGGCCGCGAATACGGCCTGCTCGAATACCTCGCCCATCGTCGCGGCGCCGTCGTCCCGCGCGCCGAGCTCTACGAACATCTCTTCGATGAGAACGAAGACACGCTCTCGAACCTCCTGGAGGTGCATGTCTGCAACCTGCGCCGCAAGCTGGGCGCGGAACTCATCAAGACGCGTCGCGGCTTAGGTTACGTCATCGAGGTGGCTCCGAAGGCCTCGGGACAGCCATGATCTTCCACTCCATCCGCTGGCGGATCCTGGCGTGGAATTTCGGCCTGCTCGCCGCCACCGCGGCGGTCTTGCTCGTGGCCTTTTACCGTCATGAGAAGCAGGCCCGCCTGCAGGAACTGGACCTCCGCCTGCGCCAGGAAATGACCCGCGGCATGGGCGCCCTCAATGAGGTCGTCCCGGGCGTCGCCGGGCCGCGCAACCCCGCGCCGGCCGCCCGACCCAACGGCAAGGCGGCCGCCCGTGGCGACAGTCCCGAGCAGCGCGCGACCAAGGCGAAGGCGGCCCTGGCCGAGGTCGTCGGCACGGGCGTCTGGGTGCAGGTCGTCGATCTCGACGGCAAATCCCTCTATCGTTCGGTCAATGGACCGACCGAGCCCGAACTGGTCACGCAGGCCTTGGCCGACCTCGATGCGAAGCCGGACGAAGGTCCGGCGCGTCCGCAGGACCTGATGGTCTCGCTTTCCGGACATCGCGTGCTCCTGCATCGCCCGCCCGGTCGTAATCTCGTCATGTTCGGCAGCCGGACGGCCCAGTTGGACGCCGCGCTCGCCGCGCTCGCCCGGAGCCTGGCGCTCGCCGGCTGCGCGATCGTGTTCGTCGGCTGCGGCATCGGCTGGCTGCTGGCCGGCCGTTCGCTCAGGCCCATCGACCGCATCGCCGCGGACGCCGAAGGCATCGCCGCCGGCGACTTCGGCCGGAAGATCGACGTCGAGGACACCGAGAGCGAGCTTGGTCGCCTCGCGGTCGTGCTCAACGACACCTTCGGCAAGATGAACGCCGCCCGAGAGCATATGGCGCAGTTCACGGCGGACGCCTCGCACGAACTGCGGACGCCCCTCACCGTCATCCTTTCCGACAGCCAAGGCGCCTTGCGTCAGGAGCGCACCCCGGAGGAATACCGCGCCACGCTCGAGACCATCAAGCAGTCGGCGCTCCGGATGAAGTCCATCTCCGACGCCTTGCTCGAGCTCGCCCAAGGCGATGCCGGCCGGCCCGTGGCGCAGGATCCGTGCGACCTCGCCGACCTGGCGGACGAATCGGTCGCCTTGCTCGGTCGCGTGGCCCGTGAGCATGGCGCCAAGCTCGTGCCCCAGCTCGAAGGCGCTCCGGTCGTCGGCGACGCCGGCCGCCTGGGTCGCGTGATCCTGAACCTCTCCATCAACGCCATCCTCCATAACGACGCCGGCGTCACCGTCACCGTCTCGACCGGAGTGGTCGAAGGGTTCGCGGAGCTCCGCGTGGCCGACGACGGCCGTGGCATCGCGCCGGAGAACCTGGACCGCATCTTCGAGCGCTTCCGTCGCGTCGACGCCTCGCGCTCCCGTCATACCGGCGGCGCCGGCCTCGGGCTCGCGATCGTCAAGCAGACCGTCGAAGCCCACGGAGGCACCATCGCCGTGACCAGCGAGGTCGGCAAGGGCACCGTCTTCGTCGTCCGTCTGCCGAAGGCCTGATCAGACCGTCGCCAGCACGCGCTGCTTGATCTCCGCGACGGGCATCGCGTTGAGCAGGACGGGGGAGAGGCGGTTCTCGTTGACCAGCGGGAGGGCCGTGAGGCGTTCGCTGAGCACCAGGTTGCGATTGGCGGCGACTTCGTCGACGCGGTCAACCGGCGTGAAGCGCGGGGCGGATTTGAGCACCTCGGGGCGTTCGCGGATCATCTCGCCGATGGCCAGCACGGCTTCGGCGAAACGGTCGAGCTCATCCTTGGTGTAAGATTCCGTCGGCTCGATCATCAGGCCGAAGACCTCGGGGAAGGCGACGGTCGGGGCGTGGAAGCCGAAGTCGAGGAAGAGCTTGCCGACGCGGGCGATGATGCTCGCGCGCGGGATGCCCGCGGCCTCGATACGCTGGAAGTCCTCTTCGGTGAGCGTGAGGATGAACTCGTGCATGCGCGGCACGCCGTCGGCCGCCGCGGGGAGCGACGGGAAGGATTTGCCCAGCTTGGAGAACAGGTAGCGGCTGGAGAGCACGGACATCGCGGCCATGCGGCGGACGCCTTCCTTGCCGAGGCGCTGC
>RGES01000079.1 GCA_009917805.1 Verrucomicrobiota bacterium | reverse complement strand
CTGCTGGCCGACGAGATGGGCCTCGGCAAGACCGTGCAGGCCTTGGCGTTCATGGAAGCCCTGCGCCAGCATCGCCCCGAGGACGGCCCCTGCCTCGTCGTCTGCCCGGCCTCGCTCGTCGAGAACTGGCGCCGCGAAGCCCGCCGCTTCACCCCGTCGCTCAAGGTCCTCGCCCACCATGGCCAGAACCGCTTCACCGCGCAGGATTACCTGCAGCGGTTCGACCTGGTCATCACGTCGTACGGCACGCTCTCCCGCGACATCGGCGCCTTCTCGCTCATCACCTGGGGCGCCGCGATCTGCGACGAAGGCCAGAACATCAAGAACCCGCGCGCGCAGGCCGCCAAGGCCGTCAAGCAGCTCGTCGCGAAGGGCCGCTACATCCTGACCGGCACGCCGGTGGAAAATTCGCTCGAAGACCTGCGCTCCCTGTTCGGCTTCCTGATGCCGGGCTACCTGCCCAAGCCCGAGGAACGCGTCCAGGCCGAGGAACGCAAGTGGCACGACGACCGCCTGCTCCAGATGGCGGCGCCGTACATCCTCCGCCGCTCCAAGGTCGCGGTCGCGCCTGAACTGCCCGCGAAGATCGAACAGATCGTCTACTGCGACTTCGAGGACAACCAGAAGAAGATCTACGACGAGATCCTCGAGTCCACCCGCCAGGAGATCTTCGAGATGGAGATGGGCGGCGCCACGCAGGCCCGCATCCAGATGGCCGCGTTCAACCAGCTCCTCCGCCTCCGTCAGATCTGCGCCGACCCGCGCATCCTCGACCCGAAGATGGAAGAAGGCGACTCGGCCAAGCTGCAGGCCTTCCTCGAGCTCGTCGAGGAATCCAAGGACGCCGGCCACCGCATGCTGGTGTTCTCGACGTTCGTCACCGCGCTGCAGCTCCTCAAGGAAGCCCTCGAGGACCGCGACATCCCCTATTGCTACCTCGACGGTTCCACCAAGGACCGCCAGGGCGTCTGCGACACGTTCAACTCGACGCCTTCCATCCCCGTCATGCTCATGTCGCTCAAGGCCGGCGGCACGGGCCTCAACCTGACGGGCGCCGACACGGTCATCCATTTCGACCCCTGGTGGAATCCCGCCGCCGAAGCCCAGGCCACGGACCGCGCCCACCGCATCGGCCAGACCCGCACGGTCACCAGCATCAAGCTCATCGCGGCCGGCACCATCGAAGAACGCGTCATGGAACTCCAAAAGTCCAAGTCTGAGATGTTGCGTAAGCTCCTGACCGAATCAGACTCCGTCTCGTCCGGCCTCAGCCTTGACGTGATCAAGGACCTCCTCCGCAAGGACTAACCCCAATGCTTACCAGCCTCATTCGTCGCAACAAACCCCGGAGCGAGATGTCGTTCCTGGAACACCTCGACGACCTCCGCATCTCGATGATCCGGGTGGCGACCGTCTTCGGCATCGGCATGGTGCTGGCGCTGTTCTTCTATCAGGAGACCCCGCGGATCCTCAGCCTGCCGCTCGAATGGGCGAAACATCCCGAGACTTCGCCGATCGCCTTCGCGCTCAGCCAACCCGACCCCGGCCTGGTCAACATGGGCGAACTCAAGGAATTCACCTTCATGGGCGTCTGGAAAGTCCTGATGTACGCCGCCTTCGGCGTCGGGGTCGCCCTGGCTTCCCCGGTCTTCCTCTACGAAACCGCCCGGTTCGTCGGACCTGCCCTCACGGAGCGCGAGAAGCGCGGCCTGGTGCCCTTCTGCGGCGCCGCGCTGGTGCTCTTCCTCATGGGGGCGACGCTGGCCTTCCTCTGGCTCAGCCCGATGTCGATCCAGATCTGGCAGCACTTCGCCGAAGGCCTGAAGATGGAGGTCACCTGGCAGGCGTCGGATTATTATTCCTTCGTCGTGATGATGTGCCTGCTCACCGGGCTCACCTTCCAGTTCCCGCTCGCCCTCATCGTGCTGATGTGGCTCGAACTCGTCCGCCCGCGCACCTTGCTCAAGTCCTGGCGCGGCATGCTGGTGGGCATCATGGTGCTGGTCGCCTTCATCACGCCCATCGCCGAACCGATCTCGCTCCTGGTGATGACCGGGGTGCTCTTCGGCTTCTACCTGGTGGCCATCGCCGTGGGCTTCTACGTCGTCCGCCGCAAGCGTATCGCCCGCGGCGATAAGCCGAATCCGGAAGACGACGACCTGCCGGACGAAGACGAGGACGATGACTCGGACAAGGATGACGGCGACGATCGCCCGACCCGCCGCAAGCCGGTGACCCCGACCGACGGCAGCCCGGCCCCGGTCAAGCCTAAGTCCACTCCTCCGCCTGCCGAAGGCGACCTTTCTTCCCTCGACTAATCCCATGATCTCGCGACTGCTTCTCGCCCTCCTCGCCTCCGCCGTCTCGCTGGCGGCCCAGACGACCGTCTTCGGCACGAAAGCAAACGAGCCCGCCGCGCCGGCCGCCCCCGCTGCCGCCGCGACCACGGCTCCGGCCACCACCGCCCCTACGGCCAAGGTCGCCCCGAAGGCCGCCGAGGACGAAGTCGACAACACCGTCGTGATCACGCCCTTCCGCTCGCTCACGCCGCCTGAAGCCAAGTCCACCCGCACCTTCAAGCTCTCGAAGATGAATAAGCTGGGCGCCACGGAAACCTCCAAGGACCTCCAACGCCTCTACTCGGCCTTCGCCACCCAGCGCATCGTCGACGGCTCTCCCTCCGGCTCGAGCAAGGCCACCGGTTACCTCGCCACCGTCAATTACTCGCTCGTCCAGGACCTCGGTGACAATCGCTTCCTGGCCAAAGCCGCCTGGCCGGCCGCCGGCCCCAACGAAGCCCTCGCCGCCGGCGTCGACACGATGGCGATCCTCCTCCTCGACAAGCCGGGCAAGGTCGGCGACACGGGCAAGATCACGGGCATGCACGTCGGCACCGTCGCCCTGCTCTTCACGGCCGCCTACCCTCCGCTCGTCGGCAAACGCCTGACGCTCCGCCGCGAAGCCTTCGTCGAATGCTCCACGCTCGAGGACTCCCCGGCCGGCCTCCAGAAGTTCGTGGACGCGATCAACGCCGGCGCCGAGCTGAGCACGACGACGAACGAACAGATCGCCTGCAAGAAGTGCGGCGGCCTCGGCTTCACCCGCGAAGCCCAGAAGGGCCAGCTGCTCGACAAGCGCATCCCCTGCGCCGAGTGCGCGAGCAGCGGCAAGGTGATCATCTCGGTCGAGACGAAGTTCGTCCCGTAAGCCGCCGCTAGGTGGTCTATCCGCATCCTGCGCTTGCGCAGGGACCGCTTCGCCCGCACATTGCGGCGTGTCCTCCCCGCTGCACGCCGGCCTTGAAGCCCATTTCGCGGCGCTCGAGAAATTCCTCGCGGCGCAGGAACTCGCTTTCGAGCCGGAAGTGCGTCCGATGGTCCGTGACGTCCTCGCCCACCCGGGCAAACGCCTCCGTCCGTTGCTGGCGTTCGGCTCCGGCGCCGGCGGCCCGCCCCCCGACGCCCTCGTCCGTGGCGCCGGGATCATCGAACTGGTCCACCTCGCCACGCTCGTCCATGACGACGTGCTGGACGGCGCCGACACCCGCCACGGCAGCGACACCCCCAACCGCACCCACGGCGCCCATGCGGCCGTGCTCTTCGGCGACGCCCTCTTCGCCCACGCCCTCGTCCTCGCGGCCGATCACCCGACCCCCGAGCTCTGCCGCATCGTCGCCCGCGCCTCCCGCGAAGTCTGCTCGGGCGAAGTCTGCCAGACGTTCTCCCGCGGCCACGACGACCTTTCGCTCGACGACTACTACCGCCACATCCGCCTGAAGACCGCCGAGCTCTTCGAAGGCGCCTGCCAGGCCGGCGCGCTCCTCGCGGGCCGCCCGCCCGAACATATCGCCGCCTGCACCCTCTTCGGCCGTCACCTCGGCATCGCCTACCAGATCTACGACGACCTGGTCGACCTGCTGCAGGACGACACCAAAGCCGGTAAGACGCTCGGGACCGACGCGGCCAGCGGCAAGCTGACGCTGCCGATGCTCCTCGAGCGCGACCGTTCAGGCAAAGGCTTCCTGACCGCCCTGCGGGCCGGTGGCGACGCGCGCCGACTCATCTCGGCCGACGCCTGGCGCGAATGCTTCCGCCGGCTCGACGCCGAGATCGCGGCCGCCGAACAGGCCCTCGAACCTGTCGCAGGTTCGCCTTCTCCCTTCTTCCTGCTACGCCTCACGGCCTTCCTGCGCGAAGCCGCCGCCCGACTGGCGCCGAAGGCATGAGGATCTTCCGTACGACCGTCGCGGAACGTCTGGCCCTCGCCTTCGTGCTGGGCGGACTCGCCGCGGCCGCGGGCCTACTGCTGCTCTGGCGCTCGCTGTGATCAGGGGATGAATCGCGTCGCGTCGAAACCGCGCGCCTTCAATGCCGTACGCAGGTCGTCGACGTTGATCTTCTCGCCGGGCTTCACCCCGAAATCACGGAACCAGCCCGCACGCATCTCGACCGCGAAGCGCACCTGATCGGTGGTCGAAGCGGTGGTCTCGGTGTCGCCGGCGGTCATGGTCCGCACCTCGAGGACGGTGCCGTCGCGCGAGACGAACGCGATGTCGAGGTCCAGCGGGGTGTCCTTCATCCAGAAGCTCATCCGCGTCTCGGCGTCATACATGAACGCCATGCCTTCGGCGTCGTTCAGCTTGGTGACGCCCATCAGCCCGCGCGCCTTCTCCAGGTCGGTCGCGGCGATGCGCAGCTGGCCGAGGACCTGGCCCATCCGGACCGGGAAGCGCGTTTCGACCCCGAGCTCGGCGGCGGGCGCGGAGACCTTGGTCTGGCTGTCGCAAGCGACGAGCGCCAAGGCGACGGAGAAGAAAAACGACCGAATCATGCTCCGAGTGTTCCTGCGATTGCCTCGGAGGCAAGATTCGCTTGCTTCGACCCCATGGAACGCGACCCGCAGGCCCACTGGCTCGAGACCGAGACGGCCCTGCATTATGCGCGGGCCGCCGTCCGCGTCGGGCTCTGGGCTTCGGAACGCACGCTGATCGAACGTCACTTCACGCCGGCCCACCGCATCCTGGAACTAGGCTGCGGCGGCGGGCGCGTCGCCTTGGGATTGTTGCAAGCCGGCTACGCGGACGTCGTCGCGACCGACTTTTCGCCGATCATGGTCAGCCTCGCCCGCGCGGTGCTGGCCGATCACGACGAAGCCTGGGAGCGGCGCGTCGAACAGCAGGACGCCACGGCGCTGACCTATGCCGACGCTTCGTTCGACCGCGCGATCTTCGCCTTCAACGGACTGATGTGCCTGCCCAGCCGCGCGCACCGACTCGCCGCGCTCCGCTCGATCCATCGCGTGCTGAAGCCCGGAGGCATCCTGCTCTTCACGGCCTCCGACCGGGAGAAAGGCGCCAACGCGGCCTACTGGGCGAAGGAAGAGCGCCCGGCCGACGTCATCCCGGGCGACCGCTGGCACGAGAGCGACACCTCGCCGGTCTTCATCCATAGCAGCACGGAAGCCGAGACCCGCGAGGAGCTCTCGGAAGCGGGCTTCACGGTCGTCGAGTGCCCGCTGAGCACGGAAGTCGCCTCCGACGGCCCGCTGGTGCGTGAGTTCGCGGGCGAGACGCGCTTCTACGTCGCCAGAAAGGCTTGAGGGAACCCTCCCGCGCGGGTCTTGTCGGGATAACCATGCCTTTCCGCCGTTCGCTGTTCCTCACGATCCTCCTGCCTTTCGCCGCGCAAGCGTTGGAACTGCATGTCTCACCGAAAGGCGACGACCGCGCCTCGGGCCAGGCCGATGCCCCGCTGGCCTCGCTGGACGGCGCCCGACTGGCCGTCCGCAAACTGCCGCGTCCGCTTGCCGAACCCGTCCGCATCATCTTCGCCGAAGGCACCTACCGGCTCACGACCGCCGTCACCTTCGAGGCGAAAGATTCCGGCGAGGCCGGCAAGGCGATCTCCTACGAAGCCGCCCCGGGGGCGAAGGTGCTGATCACGGGCGGCAAGGAACTGCCCGCCTTCACCGGCGGCAAGGACGGCCGCTGGACGTTGCAGATTCCGGCCGGTACCGAGACCTTCGAACAGCTCTGGACCGACCGTCGCGCCATCCGGGCCCGCAGCAAACAACCCGGCAGCCACTACGTCCGCAGCGTCGAAAACGAAACCCCCATCCCGGGCAGTTCCCCGGCGTCGGGCTTCACGGAACAGACGATCCGCGTCGACCCCAAGGAACTGGCATCGTTCGGCGAAGTGAAGCCGGTCGAAGCCCAGGATGCGGTGGTGACGTTCTATCACAAGTGGGACTCGACCCGCAGCCGCGTGGAGTCGGCCGATCCGGCAAATGGGACCCTCAAG
>RGES01000078.1 GCA_009917805.1 Verrucomicrobiota bacterium | reverse complement strand
GAGAGTATCGAGTATTGAGTATGGAGTATGGCAGATGCAGCTGCGCAGGATTGGATTTAGCAGCTACTACCAAGTTGCAGGGGTGTTGCGTGCGGGTAGGTCTGGCCAACGATTCAACCGTTCACCTTATCAACCAGCCTGTCAGGCCAGCAGCTTCTTCACGACTTCGCCGTGGATGTCGGTGAGGCGGAAGTCACGGCCTTGGTAGCGGTAGGTCAGGCGGGTGTGCTCGACGCCCATCAGGTGCAGGATCGTCGCGTTGAGGTCGTGCACGTGCACGCCGTCCTTGACGATGTTGTAGCTGAAGTCGTCGGTTTCGCCGAAGGTCGTGCCCTTGTTGACGCCGGCGCCGGCCATCAGGACCGTGAAGCAGCGCGGGTGGTGGTCGCGGCCGTAGTTGGTCTCCGTGAGCGATCCCTGCGAGTAGGTCGTGCGTCCGAATTCCCCGCCCCAGACGATGAGCGTATCGTCCAGCAGGCCGCGCTGCTTCAGGTCGGTGAGCAGGCCGGCCGTGGCCTGGTCGGTGTCGTTGCACTGGCCCTTGATCGCCTTGGGCAGGCCGCCGTGGTGGTCCCAGCCCATGTGGAAGAGCTGGACGAAGCGGACGTCACGTTCGCAGAGGCGGCGGGCCAGGAGGCAGTTCGAGGCGTAGGAGCCCGGGCGCTTCACGTCGGGGCCGTACAGGTCGAGGACGTGCTGCGGCTCCTTCGAGAGGTCGAGCAGGTCGGGCACGCTCGTCTGCATGCGGAAGGCCATCTCGTATTGCGAGATGCGGGTCTGGATCTCCGGGTCGCCCAGGACGCCATGACGCTGGTTGTTGAGCGCCGCGATCTCGTCGAGCTGTTCGCGCCGGACTTCGCGGGGGATGCCTTCGGGGTCCTTGAGGTAGAGGACGCGTTCGCCTTTGTTGCGGAGCTTCACCCCTTGGAGTTTCGACGGCAGGAAGCCGGCGCCCCAGAGGCGGTCGTAGAGCGGCTGGTCGTCGGGACGGCCGCTGCCGAAAGACGTCATCACCACGTAAGCGGGCAGGTCGGCGTTCTCGCTGCCGAGGCCGTAGGCGGACCAGGCGCCGATGCTCGGGCGTCCGGCCAGCTGGCTGCCCGTCTGCATGAACGTGATCGCCGGGTCGTGATTGATGGCTTCGGTGTGCATCGCGCGTACGACGCACCATTCGTCGGACTTCGCGGCGATGTGCGGGATCAGTTCGCTGAACCAGTTGCCGGACTGGCCATGTTGCTTGAACTTGAAGATCGAGGGAGCGACCGGGAAGTTCTTCTGGCCGGAGGTCATGGTCGTCAGACGCTGGCCCTTGCGGATCGAGTCCGGCAGATCCTTGCCGCGCATCGACTCCAGCTGCGGCTTCGGGTCGAAGAGGTCCATCTGAGACGGAGCGCCGGACTGGAAGAGGTAGATGATGCGTTTCGCCTTAGGCTTGAAGTTCGGGAAGCCCAGGCCCGGGTTGGCGGCGAAGGCCGGCGTGCCCATCAGCGAGCCCAGCGCCGCGAGGCCGATGCCGCCGGCGGAGCCCTTGATGAAGGTACGGCGCGAGAGGGCCATCTGCGTGGCCGGGTCGAGTCCGAGGAATTGGCGGTCGTTGCAGTTCATTCGCGGGTGACGGTTTCGTCGAGGTTGAGGAGGACGTTGGCGGTGGCCGTCCAGGCGGCCAGCTGGTTGCGGTCGAGGTCGGCCGGGACCGGGCTCACGCCTTGGGCGAGCAGCTTCGGGGCGAGCGTGGCGTCGGCGGCATAGGTCGCGAGGCGCTTGTCGAGGCCCTTGCGGAGGACGGCCAGTTCGGCGGCGGTGGCGTCGCGGCGGACCACCTTGCGGAAGGTCCAGGCCAGCTTGGCGTCATTGTCTCCGGGGTGGCGCAGCGACTGTTCGGCGAGCTTGCGGGCGGCTTCGACGAAGGTGACCTCGTTGAGCAGCGAGAGCGCCTGCATCGGGGTGTTGGAGCGGGAGCGCTTGACCGTGCAGACTTCGCGGCCGGCGGAGTCGAAAAGCAGCATCGTGGGCGGAGCCGCGGTGCGCTTCCAGATCGTGTAGAGCGAGCGACGCCAGAGGCCTTCGCCCGTGTCCGCCTTGTAATTGCGCATGTCGCCGTAGACGCTGGTCTCGTCCCAGACCGCTTCCGGCATGTAGGGCTTCACGCTCGGCCCGCCTTGCTTGTCGACCAGGAGGCCGGCCGTCCAGAGGGCTTGGTCGCGGATGACTTCGGCCGGCAGGCGGAAGCGGGGGCCGCGGGCGAGCAGGCGGTTGTCCGGATCCTTCTCCAGCATCTCCGGCGTGACCGCGGCGCTGCGGCGGTACGCGGCGCTGGACATGATCAGCTTGAACATCGCCTTCATGTCCCACTTGCGGTCGACGAATTCGACGGCCAGCCAGTCGAGCAGCTCGGGGTTGCTCGGCCACTCGGCCTGCGAGCCGAAGTTTTCGGAGGTCTTCACCAGGCCGACGCCGAAGAAACGTTCCCAGGCGCGATTGACCCAGACGCGGCCCGTGAGCGGGTGCTGGCCGCTGACGAGCCAGCGGGCGAAGCCCAGGCGATTGTTCGGTTCGCCGGCGGGGAGGGGCGGCAGGACAGCCGGAACCTTCCGTTCCACCTTCGGGCCGATCTTGTCGTATTCGCCGCGCAGCAGCACGAAAGCATCGCGAGGTTTGTCGAGTTCCTTCATCACCATGACCGTGATCGGAGCGGCCACCGCGGCATCGCGGGCCATCTTGGCCGCGGCGACCTTCGCGGTCGCGGCGGAGCGCGGGTGTTCGGGGCTGTCGGCGAAGAGCTTCTCCAACGCCTTCTGGTCGGCCTTCGTGATCTGGTCGGCCGGCTTGGCGAGCAGGCGGCGGGCGGCTTCGGCGGCCGGATCGGTCTTGAGGGAGAGCAACTTCGGGTCCTGACCGGAGAGATTAAGCCGGAAGCGGCCGATGCTGTGCTGCGAGACGGCTTCGTGACGCATCACCACGACCAGCTTCGCGCCGGCGGGGACCGTGGTCGGAGCGAGGGTGAAGATCGCCTTACGGGGTACGCGGTTCTCGGCCAGGTTGCCGCCGATCGCCCATCCGGCCTTCGTGTTGTCCGCCTTCTTCGCCTTGCCCTTGGTCATCGGCGCCGGGGCGAGCTTCGCGATGCTCCAGCCCGGCTGGTCGTAATCGGCTTCGGCTTTCACGAGCGGAAGGTTGGTCGTCTTGCCGTCGGCGGCGCGCAGGCGGACTTCGAAGCCGCTGAGCACGAAGTTGCCGTTGGAGGCGCGACCGAGGCTCTTGTTCGGCTGGGAATCGTCCGGCAGGGCTTCCAGGCGCACGGCCGTGAGCAGGCCGGCTGCCAGCGGGGCTTCGACGACGTAGGTCTCCTTGTTGGCGGTGCCGCCGGAGACGAGCCAGGAGCCGTCATCGAGGCGCTTGAACTCGGCGTTCTCCTTGGCGGTCACCTTCTCGCCGTCGAGGGGCTGCCAGGCGACGCCTTCCTTGGAGAAGGCCGCGCGCTGACGTTCCAGCCACTGGGCGAAGAGTTCGGGCTGGGAGGCCGGGATTTCCTTGAGGGCGGCTTCGGCGGCGGCGAGCGTGGCGCTCGTCGCGTCGATCTGCTTCTGCTGTTCGTCCGTCGGAAGCGAGAGCACGGGCGGCGTGTTGCCGCCGGCGCGGGTCCGGCCGGATCCGCCGAATTCGCCGAGCACGCCGGATTCGTCGTTCGAATTGAAATAGGCGAAGAACTGGTAGAACTCCTTCTGCGTGATCGGGTCGTACTTATGGTCGTGACAGCGGCAGCAGTTCATCGTCAGTCCCATCCAGGTGGAACCCGTGGTCTCGATGCGGTCGATGACGTTCTCGGCGAACCATTCCTCGACGATGCGGCCTCCTTCGCCATTGAGGCGGTGGTTGCGGTGGAAAGCCGTGGCGACGATCTGGTCGCGGGTCGCGTTCGGCAGGAGGTCGCCGGCGAGCTGTTCGACCGTGAAGGCGTCGAACGGCTTGTTGTCGTTGAAGGCCTTGATGACCCAGTCGCGATAGGGCCACATCGTGCGCTGCGTGTCGCTCTGGAAGCCGTTGGAGTCGGCGTAACGGGCGAAGTCGAGCCACTGCATCGCCATGTTCTCGCCGTAGTGGGGCGAGGCGAGGAGACGGTCGATCGCCTTGGACCACGCCGCGGCGGAGGAGTCGGCCAGGAAGGCCTGCAGGTCGGCGTCAGAGGGTGGCAGGCCGGTCAGGTCGAGCGCGGCACGACGGAGGAGGGTGGCCTTGGGGGCTTCGCCGTTCGGCTTGAGTCCCTTGGCGGCGAGGCCTTGGGCGAGGAAGGCGTCGATCGCGTTGCCGCCGGTAGGGATGGTCGGGACGGCAGGCTTGACCGGCGTCTGGAAAGCCCAGTGACCTTGGTATTCGGCGCCCTCCTTGATCCAACGTTCGACGAGCGCGATCTGATCCTTCGAGAGCACCTTGTGGAACTCGGCGGGCGGCATGTGATCGTCGGCGTCTTTCGTGAGGAGTCGCTTCATCACTTCGCTCTTTTCCGGATGTCCGGGCAGGATGGCAGGCTCGCCGGATTTGCCGCCTTTGCGGGCGGCGTCCAAGGAGTCCAGGCGCAGCTTGCCCTTCACCTTGTTCTCGTCAGGCCCGTGGCAGGCGTAGCAGGTGTCGGAGAAGATCGGCCGGATGTCGCGGTTGAACTGGATGCGCTCGGCGGCCTCCACCGAGGAGACGAGCAGGGCGCCGGCAAGGGCGAGAAGGGAGCGGGAAAGACGCATGGGGGCTTGCGATGAAGGACAGTAAAGACCGCCGCTGGTTCATAGCAATGTGCAGTTAATGAAAAACCCCTCTTTCGAGGGGTTTTGAAAGGCGCCGGGAGGGGCGCTTACTTGGCGGCCAGGTCCTTGAGCTCGATATTCCGGAACTCGGCGGCGTCGTTGTGGCCGGCGAAACCGAAGAACCCGTTCTTCCGGTCCTTGCCCGGGTGAGGCTTCTTGGCCATCACCGTGGCCATGTCGACCTTGGAGAGGTCGGCGTCGAGGATGAGGAAGCCATTGAGTTCGACCTTGATGGTCGAGCCCACGACGTTGACCTCCTGGAAGTTCCATTCGCCGATCGGGCGTTGGAAGCCGCGCTGGGCGGCGACCATGCCGTACGCGGAACCGTGGGCCTGGCGAGGGTCGATCTTCCCCTTCACTTTTTCGTAATTATCATCGAGCACCTGCAGTTCGCACATGCCGACGTAAGCGGTGTCGCCCGTGCCGGGGTAGCGGAGCGCCAGGCCGTTGTTGCCGCCGGCGGGGAGCTTGAATTCCAGACGCGCCGCGAAATCGGTGAGATCCTGGTTGAAGTAGGGCGTGCCGCCTTTGCCCGTCTTGCAGCGCAGGGCGCCGTCGGCCACCTCGTAATTCTCGACCGGACCGGCCCAGCCCGTGAAGTCCTTGCCGTTGAAGATGGACTTGAAGCCCGCCTTGCCGTGGGCGGCGAGGATCTGGTTGGCCTCGGCGCCGCCGATCTCGCGGATCGCGAGGTTGCGCCAGCGAATGGGGGCGCCGTGGGTCTGGAGGCAGATCGGGCCCTTGGCGGGGATGGAGGCCTTGCGGTCGTAGTAGTTCTCGAGCGTGGCGTGGTCGACGGTCAGCTTGCCGTTGAGCCAGACGCTGACACGGGCGCCGGTCATCACGACCCGGAGCGTGTTCCATTCGCCGGCCGGCTTGTCGGCCAGCACCAGCGGATCCTTGCCGGGCTTGCCGGGAGAGTTGTTCCAGAGCGCGCCGGAGCCGAGCTGGCAGCCGTGCTTGAAGGATTTCTCATCGGTGGGGTCCCAGATCTGCACCTGCGGCACGCCGCGGAGGTAGACGCCCGAATCGCCTTTGGGGGCCATGTTGTATTCCAGCAGCAGTTCGAAGTCGCCGTAGTCCTTGTCGGTCGTGGCGTAAGCGCCGGTGCCCGGATTGAGGATCTCGCCGTCCTTCACCGACCAGTGCTGCGGGAACTCCTCGCGCATCTTGGCGAGCATCGCGTCCTTCTTCTCGCCCGTGAGCTTGGCGACGGAGTGCGGATTGTAACCGTGCCAGCCGGTCAGGTCCTTGCCGTTGAACAGCGGGGTGAAGCCGGCGGGCGGGGAGTCCGCGAAGAGAGCGGAGGCCGCGACGGCGAGGAGCGTGGTGAGTAGGCGCATGACTGAAGAGGGGTAGGGGTAGGTGGAGGGGTAGGGACCGAATTACAGGGGTTCGAGGGTGCAGCGCTTGACCTCGAAGGCGCCGCCTTCGACCTGGAGGCCGATGAAGCCTTCCGAGAGGTTGGTGCCGGTGGCCTTGTTCACTTCCTTGCCGTTGACGAGGATCGTGACCGTGTTCCCGTCGCAGACCGTCGTGAAGGTGTTCCATTCGCCGGCCGGCTT
>RGES01000077.1 GCA_009917805.1 Verrucomicrobiota bacterium | reverse complement strand
GACCGCCGGATTACCGTCATAGTAATCAAGATACGAATCCAGGCCGCAGCTGCTGATGACGACCTTGAGACGCTCATCGAAGACCGCGGTGTAGATAGCGTTGTGGCCGCCCAGCGAATGCCCGATGACGCCATAGGCGCCGCCGCGCACGTAAGTCAGAGAGTCGAGGAGATCGAGGGCGCGGACGTTATCCCAGATGGCCTTCATCGTACCGCTGGAATGGCCGAGGCCGACCAAGTCTGGCTTGTAGTCGGCGAGATGCGGATATGCCGGCGAGAGCGTCACGAAACCGCGTTCGGCCAGTTCCGCCGCGTATTGGCGGTTCGCCTTACCGCCGAGGCCGACCACGACGCCGACGCCCACCGCGTCATCCGTGGGATGCAGGCATAGGACAGCCGGAAACTTCGCGCCGCCGGCCAACGCGGCCTTAGGCACGCACAGGTAGGCAGGGACGCGACTACCCCGTTCCGATTGGTAGGCGATCTTGCGCCGGACATAAGATCCCATGTCGTCCTCTTTCTCGACCTTCATGGCCAATGGCACCCGACGCTCGGCGCCCGGCAACTTGCCCATGACCGACTCCATCCCGCTCACGATCTCGGCACGTCGCGCCGCCCACCCGGCCGCATCGACGACCGGCACCACCGCGCCGGCTTCATCATGACGGACCAGGAGATCGTCCCGCGGGAGTCGCTTGGCGGCAGGAGATCCTGCCAGATCGAGGCGAGCCACATAGGCGTCGCCGCTGCCTTTGCTGGTCAGGGCGAGATGGTCCAGCTGCTGGGTCCCGGCGTAAGCTCCGGCGATAAGCAAGCCGCCACGTCCGTCCATCACGTCCACATAGGCGTTATCCGAACCCGCGCCGCCGGACTGCTTGAGCCAGACCAAGGTGCCCGCTTCGTCGAACTTGGCGGCATAGACGTCCGTGGCGCCCCGACTGCGCAGCTTCCGGGCGCCGAGCGAGAACACTTCCGAGAATTCGCCGGTGAGATAAGCGTTGCCAGCCCCGTCGGTGGCGACGCCCAGGCCATAGTCGGTGCCCGGCCCCTGCCCAACGCGGCTCCAGAGCAACCGGCCGTCGGCATCATAATGACAGAGCAGCGCGTCGGAGTCCTTGGCGCCGGTCGTGGCGTAGGTTTCGGCCCCGACGACCGCCTTGCCCTTGAACATCCCGCTGGCCCAGACGCGGCCTTGAGCGTCGCAGGCGAGTTCGTGGAAAAGGCAGCTGGGTTCGCCGGGATGCTGCTTCAGCCAAAGCACCCGGCCGTCGCGATCGAGCTTGGCGACGAGCGCCGAAGTACCCTTGGGCGAAGACAGCGCCTGGGCGCCGAACAGGCCGACGCCCGCGCTGAGCCCGCCAATATAAATGTTGTCCCGTCCATCGACCACGACGCCGTGGGCGGAACCGCTGGCCTTGCCGGTCGCGACCTTGACCCAGACGAGCTCGCCGTCCGCGTGGTACTTGGCGACGAAAAGATGCGCCCCCGCTTCGTTCGGTACGACCGTGTCGCCGAACACGGCTTCGCCGACGACCGCGCCGGCGACGATGACATCGCCGCGACCGTCGACCGCCACGCCATGGCCGTAGTCATACCCGGCCCCGCCCGCCGTGCGCACCCAGCGTAACCTGCCGTCCTTGTCATACGAAACCACGAAGGCGTCATAGTCGCCTCGCCCCCGGACGACCTGTCCGTCGAACAAGGCAGAACCTCCTTGGAAATGACCGGTCACATAGACGTTGCCCGAGGCGTCCGTCGCCACCGCATAGGCGCGATCGATCAGCGGACCGCCGGCGACCTTGGACCAGAGGTATTTTCCCTGTGGGTCGAGTTTGGCGACGAAGATATCGTTGAGCCCAAGCCCCGCATGCTTGACGACACCGAAGCCGACTTCTTCCGTGCACTCGCCGGCGATGAGGATATTCCCGGCCGGGTCGACGTTCAACCCGCGCACCTTGTCGGCCTTCATGCCGCCGCCGGAAGCCGCCCAATCGAAGACCGACGCAGCCGCAAGGCTGAGGGTCAGAGGCAGGAGCATGACGACAGGAATACGCATAAGCGGCCGGGGTCGGGCCTAACTCCAGCCAAGCATGCCGACCAAGGCCTGCAACCCGAACCGACGGCCTATCTTGTTTGCCTCCGGCCCCGCCGTACCCTAACCCTACCCCTCTCTCCATGTCGTCCTCCCTCGGCCATTCTTTCATCGGTTTCGCGCGCGGCCAGTCCACCGCCGCCCCCTACCGAGCCATCAACCCCGCCACGGCGACCGCCCTTGAGCCGGACTTCTTCCCGGCCACCCCCGCCGAGGCCGCAAAAGCCTGCGACCTGGCCGCCTCGGCCACGCCCGCCCTCGCCGCGCTCTCCGGCAAGCAGAAGGCTGTCTTCCTCCGCGACATTGCCACTCGCATCGAAGCCGCCACGCCCGCCCTCGTCGCCCGCGCAACGCAGGAGACCGGCTTGCCCGAGGCCCGCTGCCAAGGTGAGATCGGCCGCACGATGGGCCAGCTGCGCCTCTTCGCCGACCTCGTCGAGAAAGGCGACTGGATCGACGCCCGCATCGAGACCGCCAACCCGGACCGTAAGCCGCTGCCGAAGCCGGACCACCGTTCGCTGCTCCGCCCGATCGGCCCCGTCGCCGTCTTCTGCGCGAGCAATTTCCCGTTCGCTTACTCCGTCGCCGGCGGCGACACCGCTTCCGCGTTCGCCGCAGGCTGCCCGGTCATCGTGATGGCCCACCACGCGCACGTCGGCACCGCCGCGATCATGGGCGGGCTCATCGTCGAGGCCGTGAAGGCCAACGGACTCCCTGAAGGCACTTTCTCGCTCCTCATGGGCGAAGGTCGCGTCATCGGCCAGCAGGTCGCCAAGCACCCTGCCCTGCGCGCCATCGGCTTCACCGGCTCCCGTGTCGGCGGCCGTGCGCTCATGGACACTGCCGCCGCCCGCCCGACCCCGATTCCGGTCTACGCCGAGATGAGCAGCGTCAATCCGGTCGTCCTCCTCGAAGGCGCGCTCGCCGCCCGCGGCGAAGCCATCGCGACCGGCCTGCTCGGTTCGTGCACGCTCGGCGTCGGCCAGTTCTGCACCCAGCCCGGGCTGATCGTCCTGACCCGTTCCGCCGCCGCCGAATCTTTCGTCAACAAGCTGTCCGCGCTCTTCACAGACTGCGCCGACGGCGTCATGCTCACCGCCGGTATCCATCAGGCCTACCAGAAAGGCCTGACCGCCCGCGCCGCCCAAGCCGGCGTCAAGGTGCTCGCCCAAGGCAAGTCGAGCGGTCTGCCGAACCGGGCGGTCGCCACGCTCTTCGCCACCGAAGCCAAGACCTTCGTCGCCGACGCCTCACTGCAGGAAGAAATCTTCGGACCGAGCTCGCTCGTCATCTGGTGCGCCGACCAACGCGAGGTCGACGCCGTCCTCGGCGCCCTCCATGGCAACCTCACCGCGACCGTCCACGGCACCGACGCCGAGCTCGCCCAGCACGCCACGCTCATCGCTCGCCTCGAAGCCGTCGCTGGACGCGTGGTCGTCAACGGCTTCCCCACCGGCGTGGAAGTCTCGCATGCCATCGTGCACGGCGGCCCTTACCCGTCCCTCTCCGACGGCCGCACGACTTCCGTCGGCTCCAACGCCATCTACCGCTTCACGCGCCTGGTCTGCTTCCAGAATTATCCGGACGCCGCCCTGCCCTCCGAACTCCAGAACGCCAACCCGCTCGGCCTCTCCCGCCTCGTCAACGGCACCCGCTCCACCGCCGCCCTCTGACCTAACCGCCAACCGCTTACCGCTTACCGCTTCCATCCATGTCCCCCCTCGAACTCCAGAAGGTCCTCTCGTCCGGACTGCTCTCCTTCCCGATCACCGACTTCAAGGCGAACGGTGATTTCGATGCCGCCGGTTACGCCAAGCGACTCCAGTGGCTCGCACCCTATGGCGCCACCGCGCTCTTCGCCGCCGGCGGCACGGGCGAATTCTTCTCCCTCGAACCCAAGGAATACTCCTCCGTGATCAAGACCGCGGTCGACACCTGCGACGGCCTGGTGCCGATCCTTGCCGGCGCCGGCGGCCCGACGCGTGTGGCCATCCAATACGCCCAGGAAGCCGAACGCCTCGGCGCCAAGGGCATCCTGCTCCTGCCCCATTACCTCACCGAGACCAACCAGGACGGCGTGGCCGCGCACGTCGACCAGGTCTGCAAGTCGGTCAAGATCGGCGTCGTCGTCTACAACCGTAACGTCTGCCGCCTCCAGCCGCACCACCTCGAGAAGCTCGCCGCCGCCAACCCGAACCTGATCGGCTATAAGGACGGCTTCGGCGACATCGAGCTGATGGTCTCCATCCGTCGTCGCATGGGCGAGCGCTTCAGCTACCTCGGCGGCCTGCCGACCGCCGAAGTCTACGCCGCCGCCTACAAGGCCATGGGCGTGCCGGTCTACTCGTCCGCCGTCTTCAACTTCATCCCGCAGACCGCGATGGATTTCTACCACGCCGTCGCGAAGGACGACCACGCCACGCAGAACCGCCTGCTCGACACCTTCTTCCTGCCCTACCTCGAGATCCGCAACAAGAGCGCCGGCTATGCCGTCAGCATCATCAAGGCCGGCGCCACGATCGTCGGTCATGGCGCGGGTCCGGTGAGGGCGCCCCTGACCGACCTCAAGCCGGCCGAAGCCGAACAGCTCGCCGCGCTCATCGCCAAGGCGGGCGTCAAGTAAGCCGCCATGCACGGCACCGAGCTCCAGTCCGCGGTCTCCAAGGTGAAGTGGCGCGTGCTGCCGCTGTTCGTCGTGATGTTCATCGTGAACTACGTCGACCGGGTGAACATCAGCTTCATCAAGGAGCAGCTGCATACCGACCTCGGCCTCAACGACGAAGCCTTCGGCCTCGGCGCCGGCCTGTTCTTCATCGGCTACGCGGTCTTCGAAGTCCCTTCCAACCTGATCCTGCAGCGCATCGGGGCCCGCCGCTGGCTCGCCATCATCGCCCTGCTCTGGGGCGCCATGGCGGCCTGCATGGCATTCGTGACCACGGCGCACGAGTTCTACTGGCTGCGCTTCCTGCTCGGCGCGGCCGAAGCCGGCTTCTTCCCCGGCGTCATCTACTACCTCACGCGCTGGCTGCCTTCGGCCGACCGCGGCAAGGCCATCGCGATCTTCCTCAGCGGTTCCGCCATCGCCTCCGTCATCTCCGGACCGCTCTCCGGCTACCTGCTGCAGTTCCAACCTTACGGGCTCAAGGGCTGGCAGTTCATGATCTTCGCCGAAGGCGCCTTCTCGGTCGTCCTCGCGGCGTTCACCTGGCGCTGGCTCGATTCGCTGCCGCAGGAGGCTCGCTGGCTCAGCGACGACGAGCGGCAGGCGCTGGCCTCGACCCTCGAAGCGGAAGCCGCCGCCGCGAACCGCTCCGATCGCCCCAGCGTGTGGCGCCTGCTAGGCGACCCTCAGATCATCCTGTTCTGCGTCGTCTACTTCGCCATCCAGCTGACGATCTATGCCGCGACGTTCTGGCTGCCGACCATCATCCGTTCGATGGGCAAGCTGTCCGACATGCAGGTCGGCTGCCTGAATTCGCTGCCTTGGCTGATCTCGATCGCGGGCATGTACCTGGCCGCCGCCGGCGCCGCCAGGGTCAAAAACCAGCAAGCCTGGGTCTCGGGTGCGTTGCTGATCGCCGGACTCGGCATGTTCCTCGCCACCGTTGGCGGCCCGATCTTCGCGTTCGTGGCGATCTGCTTCGCCGCGCTGGGCTTCAAGTCGGCCTCCTCCCTCTTCTGGCCGATCCCGCAAGGCTACCTCGACGCACGCATCGCCGCCGCGGTCATCGCCCTGATCAACTCCCTCGGCAACCTCGGCGGGTTCGTGGCCCCCTACACCTTCGGCTGGCTCAAGGAACACACCGGCTCGATCCAGGGCGGCCTCTACGGCCTAGCCGTCAGCTCGATCCTCGCCGCTGGCTTGGTCTTCCTCGCCCGCACCAAGCCCAAGGCCTGATTCGTCCCCACCGCTACCCCTCCCCCTTTAGCAATGTCCTCCCCTCTGATCAAATCCCTCCGCGTCGTCCCGGTCGCCGGCCATGACAGCATGCTGCTCAACCTGAGCGGCGCGCACGGGCCTTTCTTCACGCGCAACATCGTCCTCATCACCGACAACTCCGGACGCACCGGCCTCGGCGAAGTCCCCGGCGGCGAGAAGATCCGCCAGACGGTCGAAGACGCCGCCCCTTTGCTCCTTGGCAAGCCGATCGCCGACTACGAGAAGCTGCTCGCCGAAGTCAGCGCCGCCTTCTCCGACCGCGATGCCGGCGGCCGCGGCCTGCAGACGTTCGACCTCCGCGTGACGATCCACGCGGTCACCGCGATCGAGTCCGCCCTGCTCGACCT
>RGES01000076.1 GCA_009917805.1 Verrucomicrobiota bacterium | reverse complement strand
CGCCGAAATAGTTCGGGTCGAAGCAGTGGCTGTTGCCCGAGGCATGGGCGGCGATGACCTTGACGCCCAGTTCCAACGGACGCCGCAGGATGCGCGGATCCTGATAGGAACGGTTGATCACCGGCACGGTCATCTCGCCGCCGGTATGGCAGAGGAACGGCAGCCCGGCGGCCGCCATGCGTCGCCAGAACTCGTCGTACTGGGGGAGCGAGCAGTTCACGTTCTGGCAGTTCGGCAGCAGTTTCAGCGCCCGGGCGCCGGAAGCCAGACAGCGTTCCAGTTCTTCCAAGGCGTCCTTGCGCCCAGGATGGATCGATACGGCGGGCACGAATTCCTGGTTCTCCGCGCAGACCTTGAACAAGTAATCGTTGGGTACATAGAACGACCCGAAGTCGAGCTTCCTGCCTGTTTCGTCGTAGACTTCGTCCTGCGCGAGCAAGAGCGCGGCGTCCAACGAGGAGTCAGCGATCAATCCCACGAGGTGCGCGACGAAACTCTCGTCGAAATCCGGCGCCGACACCTTTGCTTCCAAGCCGATCGTCCGGCGCATGACCTCGCCGAGGGCGCGATGCCAAAGGCCATCCAGGCGAAGCCAGCAACCGTTCCCGCCCTGGCCGTTGCCGACCAGATGGACGTGCCCGTCGAAACGCAAAGCCGCCATGAGGATCAGCCGTTCCGTTGGTCGGAAGTGATGCGTCCGTACAGCCAGGCGATGCCGAAGAACGCGACCGCCATGGCGCCGCAGGCGGCGATCCGCCCCAGCAGGTCGGTGATGTCGTGCGAGAGCACGCGCATCGTCGCCACGCCCAGGCCGACCAAGCCGATCATGCGGAACGAACGCGTCGCCAGCAGATGGCCGAGCACGAAGGTCAGCAGCGCGGCCAACGCCCAGAAGAGCGAGACGCCGGCACCGGGGAGAAACGCCAGCATGACGTAAGCGATGAGGAGGGCGACGGCACCGAGGACGGCGCGCTGCACCGCGCCCCATCCGCCCTGCTCCTTCGTGTGGACGGCGAGGACATGGAGCAGGCCGGCCAGGCCAAGCAGGATGAAAGGAGAGTGCGCCAACCCGAGCTTCGTGATTCCGGCACCGGTGGCGACGACACCCTGAATGACGAAGCCGACCAGCGCCCCGAAAACCGAGAGGGAAAGGTCCTGCGGCCTGGCTCCGAGCCGGCGCCAGAGGGCGGTCAACGCGACGAGCAGCGCTCCGCCCAGGCTCCAGATCGCGGCGAGCCGCCATGCGTTCGGCGACCAGTTATCCGTCGACGAAGTGAAGACGAGGCCCGCCAGATGCGCGCAGAAGGCGTAGGCGACGACCGCCGTGACCAACGCCAGGACGTAGCGCAGGCTCCCGCTGCCGGCCTCTTCCCGGCCGATCAGTCGCCATAAGGCGAAGACGTTGATCGCGATCACCAAGGCGGACCAGCAGGCAGCCCACCCGTAGACGCCGCCCACGAGCGGACGCCAGAAGACCGTGATCACCGAGGTGAGGAGGTACGCGGGAGCCGCGGCCCAGAGCAGCGCGGGGCGGAAACGGAGCGCGGCGACCAGGAGCAGCACGACCCATGGCCAACCGCTATCCGCCTTCGGCAGATCCTGCTGCACGGCCAGCACGACGCCCGCGACGCCGAGGATGCCAAGGACACGCCGGAGCTGCTGCCAACCCGACACGCGGTCCCAATCTTCGCGGAAACCAAGCAGCAGGCCGAAAGCGGCGATGCCGGCCAACCCCATCCAAGGCTTCGCCGGAGGGTGGTCGATGAAAGCGAAGAACGCGACGCCGGCGAGGGCCTCCGAAGCCCATCGGACGAGCTCCGAACGCGTACGGGTGCCGACGACCAAGGTCGCGGCGGCGGCCAGCGCCCAGATCAGCCAGACGAGGTGCGGGTCGACCAGCCAAGCCAGTCCGGCGCCGACGAAGCCGACGGCCGCCAAGAGCAGGACTTCGCTCACGAGACGGCTTCGTCGCTGCTCCGCGTAACCGGCGATGGCCGCCACGGCGGCGATGAGCAGGGAGACCGTCGCGCGGTCGTTGTCGCCGCCGGTCGCCAGGAATAGCGACAGGAACGCCGGAGCGAAGAAACTCGCGAGCTGGAAGGCCGAGCGGGCATCGCGCCCCAGCAGCACGGCATCGTCCTTGACCAAGCGCTCTCCCAACCAGAGCGCCAGGAACGAACCGAGGGCGAGTTCGCGTCCTTCGTCGGCATCGCGTCGTAGAGAAACAGCAGGCAGGCCTGCGAACCGATCAGGCCGAGCACGCCGGCCGAACCCCACGGGCCACGGACCATCAGGAGCACGCCCAACAGCGCGACCAAGCCGGCGCCAGTCGCGGTCGGCCAAGGCTCGGTCCCGATGCCGATGGAGAAATACACGGCCACCGCGGCGAACACGACGGCGAGCTGGCCGAAAAGCTTGCTGCCTCGCCAGAGCGCCAAGGCGGCGACGACGGCGGCGACCACGAACTGAACCAACGCCGCCTGGGCAGGCCCTTCGAAGAGACGCATCTTGTCCAAGCCATAGGTGGCCCAGGCCGCGAACTGCCAGACGGCGAGACCGGCTGCGGCCAGCACTTCCCCGAGATCCTTACGCTGCGCGGAAAGACGGACGCCGCCCCAGAAAAGACCAGCCCCGACCAAGGCGACCTCGAGCACGCGGACGAGCGGAGGAATGGTCGAACGAAGGTTCAGCCAGATACCGAGGAAGACGACGGCGGCGACGGCGAGCAGGCCGCCGACACGTACGGCCCACCAAGCGCCGAGGGCATACTCCCCCTTGAGGTCGGCCGGCGGCAGCAGACCCAGGTCGCGCAAGCGGGCGAACAGCGGATCAGGCACGGGAGCCGGCATGGATCGCGCAGGTGCGCTCGATGCCGCCCGTACCGGCAGAGGCGGAGGGGCGACGGGAGGGACAGGAACAGCGGCGGGAGCCACGACGGGGACCGCAACCGGGGCAACCGGAGCCGGCACCGCGGGCTCGGAAGGCTTGGCGGACGGCGTGATCGGCATGCGATCAGCCAGGGTCATGAACCGCCGCTCGAGCGACTTCACCTGACCGATCAGGATGAAGAAACGAATCGGCAGGTAGATGAGGAAGGCGAAGAACGCGAAAGCCGCGATCACGCCTAACAGTTCGTCGATGGCCATGCGGAAAATCTGACCGCAATCCCTCCCGAAGCGAGGCTTAGGTTAAGCAGGCGGCATCGATTTTATCGATGTCCAAGCCTCGCGTCAGACGACGCGGTTCCCGCGCAACCAGACGGCGGCCACATCGGGCCGTGCCGAAGCTCCATCCCATCGGAAAGCGACGAGATCAGCCGGCTGGCCGACCTCCAGGACTCCCCTGCCCCCGACCTGTCGGCCCGGGGCCGAAGTCATCAGCACGACCGCTTCGCCCAAAGTCAGGCCGACCTGATTCACCAACACCGGAATGGCCGCGGTCAGCGGCAACGCCGCCCCTGCGAGATAATTACCGGTACCGTCATCGATCGCCAGGAAACCATCGGACTTCAGCTCCACCTTGCCGCCGACCGGGGTCTGGTATTTGCCCGCAGGCAGACCGCCCAACGCCACGGTATCGGAAACCACCACCGAACGGCCGAGCCCCTTGGCCCTGAGCATGGCCTTGAGCTGCGCCGGCGTGAGGTGATGACCATCGGCGATGAACATCGAGGTGAGGCGATCCTCCGCCAACTGGGGCCAAAGGTGATTATGACGACGGTTCAGCATCGCGTGTGAACCGTTGCCGAGGTGCGTGGAAAGGGTCGCGCCCGCCTCGACCGCGGCGGCGAGCTGCGCGGCATCCGCGGAAGTGTGCCCAAGCGAGACCGTCACGCCGGACTTTACGAGATGACGGACGTAGGCCGGCGCTTCCGACCAGTGCGGAGAAAGCGTGACCAATTTCACGAGACCGCCGGCGGCTTGCTGCCAACGGTCGAACTCGGCGACCGAAGGCGGCCGCACATCGGCGGCCGGGTGGGCGCCGCGCGGCCCGTCCTCAGGCGCGATATGCGGACCTTCGACATGGATACCGGCGACCATCGCGGCGACGTCAGGATGCTGCGCGCAGGCTTCACGGATCGTTCGCAGGGCAGCGACGATCCGGGTCTCAGGCGCGGTGATGAGCGTGGGCAGGAAGGTCGTCACGCCGACCTTCAGCAACGCCTGACAAAGGGCGCGGACGGTGGCGACGTCGAGCGTCGTCCCGTTGAGGTCATGTCCGGCATAGCCGTTGACCTGCAAGTCGACGAAGCCCGCGCTCAGCCATTGCGTTTCACCATGCTCCAGCAAGTCGACCGCCCTGACCACGCCGCCCTCGGTCGTGACCGCGATGCCCTTGCCCGTCGACGGATCGCGGCCAAGGATGCGCTGGGACGAAGGGGCGGACACGGAATCAGCGGGCGAGCTCCGAAGCGGCGGCTTCGTCGACGTACAGCGTGCAGTCGGCGTGCCGCTGGACGATCGAAGCGGGGCAGGTCGGCGTCACGGGACCTTCGACGGTGCCCTTGACGGCGGCGGCCTTGCGCTTGTCGGGCACGGACAGGATGATGCACGCGCTCTTCATGATCTGGCGGATCGACATCGAGATCGCCTGCTTCGGCACGTCGTCGAAGGTCGGGAACCAGCCCTCGCCGAACTGCTGCTGGCGGCAGGCGTGATCGAGGTTCACCACGATGTACGGCACTTCGGTCGCGAAGTCGGCGGGCGGATCGTTGAACGCAAGGTGCGAATTCTCGCCGATGCCGGCGAAGCAAAGGTCGATCGGGCAGGCGGTGATGCGGTCGTTCAGGCGCTTGAGTTCGGCGGCCAGATCCTTGGCGTCGCCGTCGACCGGGATGAACTCCGGCCGGGCGGGCAGCTGACTGATGAAACGTTCGCGCAGATACTTGCGGAAGCTCGCCCCATGGGACTCCGGCAGGCCGACATATTCGTCGAGGTGGAAGACGGTGACCTTGGACCAGTCGATGCCGGGCTCCTTGACGAGGCACTTGAGCGTCTCGAACTGGCTGGCGCCGGTGGCGACGATGATGTTCGCGCGACCCTTCCTGGCCAAGACCTCGCGGAGCACCTTGGCGCCATGGGCGGATGCGGCCTGGCCCATGGCCGCGGCATCTTTGAGTTTCTGGATCTTCATGGAATAAGGGTCTGCCGACTCTGTCCCGCGGCCGTGTACGGGCAAGCGTCGAACCTCCGGCATTTGGCAGGAATCAGCCAAATAAACCTGCGACACGGCTTGTCCCCTCCATCACGACATCCTACTGCTATCCCATGAACAAGGCCCACCCCGCCCTGCTATGTCTGCTCGTCGCGCTGACGGTACCCGCCGCCGACAAGCCTGTCGCTTCCGGCCACGCGCCGGTACGCGACGAGGCTTGGATGAACGAACGCCCAGCCGATAACAAGATGGTCTATAGCGGACAACAGCTAGACCCGGCCGGCCAGCTGGTCGACGTACCCGGGCGACTGCTGGCGGTCGAATTCGCCCAAGGCGGGAAGATCCTGCTGGTCAAGACCACCACCGTGCTCGCGAGCCTCGATGCCGCGACGATGAAGCTCATCCAGAAAGCCGACTATCCGATCGCGAAGGCCGGCGGCTCCATGCACGGCCTGGCCGTCGCCCAAGACGGCGCCAGCGTGCTCGTCTCCGGCGGCCGCACCCACCTCTACCGTGCCACGGTCACGGCGGACGGCAAGATCGCCTGGGGCGCCTCGATCGACGTCTCGGGCGGCGCCAAGAACGTCAACCCGCTGGGCATCGCCCTCACCGCCGACGGCAAGCGAGCCCTCGTCGCCCTTTCGATGGCCAACCAGCTGGCCATGGTCGACCTGGCCAGCGGCAAGGTCGTCACCACCGTCGCCGTCGGCGTCTGTCCGTACGGCGTCGCGCTTTCGGCCGACGGCAAGACCGCCTATGTCTCGAATTTCGGTGGCAATGCGCCGGGATCCGAAGACCTCGCCGAAGCCTCCGGAGGCACGATGGTCGCCGTCGACAAGCGCACAGTCGCCCTGCGCGGCACGCTCAGCTTCGTCGACGTCGGCGCGTCCGCCTTACGCGAAATCGGGCGGGCCGAAGTCGGCCTCCACCCTTCGGAAGTCCTGCTCGACGCCGCCCGCCAGCGCCTGTTCGTCGCCAACGTCGGCGGCGACAGCGTCAGCGTGGTCGACACGAAGACGCGCAAGGTCGTCCGGACCTTGGACACCAAGCCCGACCACGACCTGCCCTGGGGCATGCTGACCGACGGACTCGCGCTCTCGGCCGACGGCAAGACGCTCTACGCGGCCAACGCCGGCATCAACGCCGTCGCCTGCCTCGACCTTCTCGCTCCCAAGTCCGCGCCGAAGCTGATTCCCACCGGCTGGTATCCGGGCGCCGTGCGGGTGCGCGACGGGCAGCTCTTCGTCGCCAACGTGCGCAACGGGATCCAGAAGGTCGCGGTACCGACCGACGCCAAGACCGTCGCGGAATACGACGCCCGCGCCCGCGCCGCCGCCCACCTGGCCCACGCGCTACGC
>RGES01000075.1 GCA_009917805.1 Verrucomicrobiota bacterium | reverse complement strand
TCGTGCGCGCCCTGCTGGCCGTCGCGCTCAGCGGGACGACCTGCGCCTGCCTCGGCGCCTACGTGGTGCTGCGGCGCATGGCCTTCGTGAGCACGGCGCTCACGCACTCGATCCTGCCCGGCGTCGTCGGCGCGCTGCTGCTGGGACTCTCCCCTTACTTCGGCGCCCTCGTCGCGGCGCTGCTGACCGCGGCCGGCGCGGCCTGGCTCGCCTCGCGCAAGGGCACGAGCGAGGACAGCGCGGTCGGCGTGATGCTTTCGGTGATGTTCGCCGCGGGCATCGCGCTGATGCAGCAGGCCAACTCGTGGCGCGACTTCGCCGGGCTGCTCTTCGGCAGCGTGGTCTCCGTCGGCGGCGAAGACCTGCTGGTCATCGGCGTCACCGCCGCGATCGTGCTGTCGGGGCTCCGCGCGCTGCACAAGGAGCTCGAGCTGGCGTCCTTCGACGAGGAATACGCCGCCTTGCTCGGCGCCCGGCCGGCGCTGATGCGCGGCGTGCTGCTCGTGCTGGTCGCGCTGGGGTCCGTCGCCTGCGTCCGCCTGGTCGGCGCGCTGCTCACGACCGCCCTCTTCGTCATCCCGGCCGCGACGGGCGTGCTGCTCGGACGCACGGTGCCGCAGGTGATGGCCTGGGGCGCCGGGTGCGCGCTGCTCGGCGGCGTGGGCGGACTCTACCTTTCCTACTACGCGCCGGCGGTGCCTTCCGGCGCCGGCATCGTGCTGTGCTGCGCGCTGCCTTACCTCGCCGCGCGGATCTTCGCGCCGCGACGCTGATCAGAAGCGCGGCGGACGGAGCGAGAGCGGCAGGCCGAGCACTTCGCGGGCGACGACCGCCTGGCGCAGCGCGGCGGCGCCGCGGAACTGCGTGCGCGCATGCGCGCGGGCCGGCCGCGTGACCACGAGGGACGAAGCGTCGAGGTGCGGCGCCGCGACGGGCGCCGGGGCCGGCGGCTCCTCCGCGACGGGCGCCGACGCCTTGCGGACGCGGCGCGTGCGGCGCGTCAACGGCGGCGGGGTCGCGGCCATCGGGGCCGGCGTGTCCGGCCCCTTGAGCTTGCCGATCACCCAGGCCGCGAAGGCGACCAGGGCGATGACGGCCTTGATGGCGAACGCCGCTTCCATGCTCAGGCCTTGGCGCCGGGCGCCGGGCCGTCACCGGCGATGCCCTTGCGCATCTCGGTGTCGGAACGGAGGTTTTCGAGTCGCTGGAAATCCATGTAGCCCATGCGGCCGGAACGCAGGGCGTCGGCGAGGGCCTGCGGGATCTGGGCCTCGGCTTCCACGACGCGGGCGCGCATCTCCTCGACGCGGGCGCGCATCTCCTGCTCGAGCGCGACGGCGGCGGCGCGACGGATCTCGGCCTGGGCCTGCGCCATGTTCTTGTTGGCGTTGGCCTGGGCCTCCTGGAGCATCGCGCCGATGTTGTCGCCCACGTCGACGTCGGCGATGTCGATGGACATGATCTCGTAGGCGGTGTGCGCGTCGAGGCCGCGTTCAAGGACGGTCTTGGAGATGCGGTCGGGATTCTCGAGGACGACCTTGTAGCTCTCGGAGGAACCGATGGTGGTGACGATGCCTTCGCCGACGCGCGCGATGATGGTCTCCTCCTGGGCGCCGCCGACGAAACGGTCGAGGTTGGTGCGGACGGTCACGCGGGCCTTCACCTTGACCTGGATGCCATCCTTGGCGACGGCGTCGATCGTGGTGCGGCCGCTGGCGGGATTCGGGCAGTCGATGACCTTCGGGCTGACGGAGGTGAGCACGGCCTCGAGGACCGACTTGTTCGTGCCGCGGGTGGCGATGTCGATCGCGCAGGCGCGGTTCCAGTCGAGGTGCAGGCCGGCCTTCTGCGCGGCGATGAGCGCCTGGACGGTCTGGACGATGTTGCCGCCCGCGAGGTAGTGGGCGTCGATCTTCTCGACCTCGACCGAGAGGCCGGCCTTGGTGGCGGCGATCTTGGCGTCGACGATCACGCCGTAAGGCACGCCGCGCAGGCGCATGCCGACGAGGTCGAACAGGCCGACCTCGGCGCCGGCGAGGCGCGCGCGCACCCAGACGGTGAGGAAGGAGAGCAGGAAGAGGACGAGCAGCAGCAAGGCGCCCGCCGCGATCCAGATGATGAGGTTGGGGATTTCCATGGGAAGAAGTTCAGCGGGAGCGACGCACGGTCACGCGGCCGGCGCCGGCCTCGGTGACGACGACGGCGGCGTTGCGTTCGACGAAGCCGTCGAGCGAGAAGGCCTCGACGAGCGCGCCGTCGATCTCGACGGTGCCCGAAGGCGCGAGGACCGTGACGGCCTTGCCGGTCTTGCCGACGTAGACGGCGTAGCCGGCGGCGGCCGGCACGGCGGCGCCTTCGTTGCTGCTGACGTTGATCATCGAGCGGCCGATGCCGGTCTGCGGCAGGAGCCGGCGGAAGGCGAAGAACTCGAGCGCGAGCACGACCAGGAACACCGCGCAGAACACCGCGCACGTCCCGGCGCCGGCGGCGGCCGAGAGATAGATGCCGGCGAAGGAGATGCCGGCGCCGATGAAGCCGAGGACGACCGTCGGCAGGAAGAACTCCGCGCCGATCAGGACGAGGCCGGCGACCAGCAGGCCGATCGGCAGGACGAGGGAAACCTCGGCGGGGGAGGCGACGGGCAGCATCATGCCGAGGACGATGCGAGGCGCCCGCCTGCTTTCCAATCTTTTCTGGGGCGGCCGGCTTACAAACCGGCCGAAAACCTGTAACCCTCGCGTCACGCTTGCGGGCCGAGTCTCGCCCGCCCTATGCTCGGCCATGGCCAAGAAACCGCCCGCCCCCCGTCGCACCCCGGTCAAGGAAGCCCACCACGTGCTGCAGGACGCCTTGCAGAAGGCGGGCGAGAAGGAAGCCGGCAAGCACGCCGCGATCGCCAAGTCCCTCGGGGTCTCGGCCTCGATGCTCTACAAGTGGCGCGAGCCGGCCGAGCAAGGCAGCGGCCAGCCCAACCCGCTGCACCGCACCGCCCTGCTCATCGAGCTCACGGGCGACACCCGGATCGTCGACTGGCTCGCGCAGCGCGCCGGCGGCCAGTTCACGCCGGTCGAAGGCGAGACCCCCAACGGCAACCTCGACAAGGCCGCCAACGCCCTCGTGCGCGAATTCGGCCTGCTCATCGCCGACGTGGCCGACTCGATCGAAGACCATCGCATCACCGCCGACGAGACGCAGGAGCTCCGCGAGAAATGGGACCGCATCCGCAAGCGCACCGAAGCCTTCGTGCGTCGCTGCGAGAAAGGCGACTTCAGCCCGAAGGGCTGAGCGATTTCGCTTTCACGGACGCCGCGAAAAGGTAACCAGAAGCCATGGCCGAATTCACCATCCGCCCTTACGGCGACCCGGTCCTCCGGGCCAAGGGCGATCCCGTGAAGGAATTCGGTCCCGCCCTGCGTTCGCTCGGCGACGCGATGCTGCGCGCGATGAAGGCCGCCAAGGGCATCGGCCTGGCCGCGCCGCAGGTCGGTCTTTCGCTGCAGCTGTTCGTCATGGACGTGCACGACGAAGATTTCCTCCCGGTGCTCGACGGCAAGGCCCGCTCGCCCGAGGAGATCATGCCGATGCTGCTCGCCAACGCCACGGTGACCGTGCCGGCCGGCGAACCGGAGACCTACACCGAAGGCTGCCTCTCCTTCCCCGGCATCACCGGCGACGTCGAGCGCGTCGAGCGCGCGATCGTCCGCTACCGCGACGCCGACGGCGCCCCGCACGTCCTCGAATGCGCCGGCCTGCTCGCCCGCTGCGTCCAGCACGAGCACGACCATTGCCAAGGCGTCCTGTTCATCGACCGCATGACGCGTCCCCACCAGCTGCTGACCGCGACCAAGGTGAAGAAGCTCAAGCGCGCGACGACGGCCGAGATGAAGGCCGCGCGCAAGGCGCAAGGCTGATCACTTCGCCGCGGCCGGGAGCACGACCTTCAAGGACAGCTGGCCGACCTCGACGGCGTCGCCGCCGGTCGGCAGGCTCGAGACCTGGAAGGAAAGCGTGCCGGCGGGAGCGGTGGCCGGGACGGCGACGGCGCGCCATTTCGCGCGGACGCCTTCCGAGCCGGCGGGCCCGCCGCCGGCGACGATCACGACGTAAGGAGCCGCGGCGATGCCGACCTTGCTCCGCGTGACGGAAAGATGCGCGAGCAGGGCCGAGCCGAGGGGATCGCTGGCGCGGTCGAAGCCGAGCAGGATGTCGCCGCCTTCGCTGAGGCGAGGCAGGAAGCTGCGTTCGTCGCGCAGGGAGAACTGGAAGGCGCCGGCGGGCGCGGCCGCGGAAGCGAGCTCGGTGTAGGCGACCTCCGAGGCGATCAGGCGCAGGCTGTGGGCGTCCGCCAGACGAAGGAACAGCAGCCCTCGGGAGCCGGCCGTGGGCGCCGCATAGAATTCGGCCCAGAGCACGGCGAGCTGCTTGGGCGCGGTGGCGGGCTTCAGCCGTCGCCGAGCAGGCTGATCGAGCCGATGAAGTGGGTCTTGGCGTAACCGAGGTCGCGCGCCTGCTTCTGCAGGCGGACGACGGACTGCGCGACGGCGACGTTCAGGGCGGTCGGCGCGACTTCGACGTCGAAGCTGACCGGCTTGGTCTTCTCGGCGGCGCGGGTGGCGGCGGCGAGACGCAGGCGAGCCAACGCGGGCGCGGCCTGCTGGATCTGCGCGTTGCCTTCGTCGATCATCTTCTGGGCGCGGACCTTGACCTGTTCGGGCGTCTCGGTGAGTCCGCCGATCTTGGGGCCCTTGCTTTCGGCGACGGCGCCGCCGCTCGTCCGGAGGATGCTCTGCCCCATCTTGGCGCGGGTCTCGCCGGCACCGTTGATCCGCGTGGCGTTGTTCCATTCCACCAGTTCGGTGGGCTTGAGGTAGCGCACCACCTCGGCGTCGGGGATGGCGGGCGGGGGCGGCGGCGCCACCTCGCCGGCGGCGACGAAGATCAGGGAGGCGAGGAAGGCGAGCATGGGAGGGTAAAGGTCAGGACTCGTCGAACTTGCGCGCGAACAAGGCCTCCATCTCCGTGAGGAGAGCGGCGCCGTCCTTGCCGCGGACGGAGAAGCGGAGCTTCGAGTTCAGGCCCGCGGCCAGCATCATGAGGCCCATGATGCTCTTGCCGTTCACGGACTCCTCGTCCTTGGAGACGGTGATCTCGACGTCCGGGTAGCGGTTCGCCAGGCGGACGATCTGGGCGGCCGGGCGGGTGTGGATGCCCATCCGGTTCTGAACGGTGAATTCGCGGGCCAAAGCCTCGTGGGTTTCTTCCATATAAGGGGGCGGTCCTGAGACGAACACAGGATAGAGGAAAAGGGAGGGTGGCAGCAAGGCGGGTCAAGGCAAATTGAGCCCAAGGGAGGGGACGCTTGACCTTCCCCGCCAGACCCCTCCAATCAACCCAAACGAACTACCGTGGCCAAGCCCGCTGTCCTTACCCACCCGGAATCCCTGAAGCGCCCTGCCGGCCCTTCGGAATACGCCAAAGATCCGGTCAACGCGTCCATGTCGAAGGCCGAGAAGATCGCCCTTTACACCAAAATGGCTCGTATCCGCCATTTTGAGCAGCGCTGCATCCGTATCTACCAGCAAGGCAAGATCGGCGGCTTTCTCCACCTTTACGTCGGCCAGGAGGCCGTCGCCGCCGGGACGATCTCCCTCCTCGGCAAGCACGACCACATCATCACGGGCTACCGCGACCACGGTCACGGTCTGATGGTCGGCATGGGCATGAACGAGTGCATGGCCGAACTGACCGGCCGCGTCACCGGTTGCTCCCAAGGCAAGGGCGGCTCGATGCACTACTTCGCCCCCGACAAGAACTACTGGGGCGGCCACGGCATCGTCGGCGGCCAGGCCCCCCTTGGCACCGGCCTCGCCTACGCCGTCAAGTACATGGGACTCAAGGGCAGCTGCCTCGCCTACATGGGCGACGGCGCCGTCAACCAGGGCGCGGTCCACGAGGCCTACAACCTGGCCTCCCTCTGGGACCTCCCGATGATCTTCGTCGTCGAGAACAACGGCTACTCGATGGGCACCTCCCAGGAGCGCTCGACCGCCCACCCGGGCTGCCTCGCGAAGCGCGCCGAAGGCTACAACATGGCCTGGGACGTCATCAACGGCCACGACGTCTACGAAGTCCGCGCCAAGACGGCCCTCGCCCTGAAGCGCGCCCACGAGGAGTCCAAGCCGACCGTCCTCGAGATCTTCACCTACCGCTACTTCGGCCACTCGATGGCCGACCCGGACAAGACCTACCGCGACAAGGAAGAGATCAAGGAGTACCGCGAAAAGAAGGACCCGGTCCTCGCCTTCGAACAGGAACTCCTCCGCGAGAAGGTCCTGACCCCCGAGCTTTCCCTGAAGATCAACGAGGAAGCGATGGCCGAGGCCGACAAGGCCGCCGTCTTCGCCGACGAGTCGCCGGACCCCACCGTCGCCGACATCACCAAGCACATCTACTGGGAAGAGGACAACCGCGGGCCGAACACCACGAGCCGCGGCACCATCATCTTCGAATAACCCCTTCTTCGCACACACCGCCATGGCCGTCA
>RGES01000074.1 GCA_009917805.1 Verrucomicrobiota bacterium | reverse complement strand
CCTGATGCGTTCTCCCGACTCCATCGTCATCCCTCTCTGTTCGGCCGTCGGCTACACCTTCGCCGCGATGGCCCTCAAGCGGGCCATGGATGGCGGCCACCCCTGGCGGGTCCTGTTCATCGTGAACCTGATCGGAGCCGTCCTTTTCCAGACCTGGCTCCTGCATGGCGGCGAGCCTTTCACGACGGCCAACGTCCTCCACGCGATCCTGGCCGGCACCGCCTTCTTCATCGGTCAGGTCTTCACCTTCATCGCGATCAGCCGGGGCGACATCTCCATCGCGACGCCGGTGCTCGGCACCAAGGTGATCTTCGTGGCCTTGCTGGTCTGCCTCGCCGGCGGCCAGCTGGACCCGAAGCTCTGGGTGGCCACGTTCCTGACGACGCTGGCCTTGGCCTTGCTGGGGGGCGAGTGGCGCGCCAACCGCGAACGTCTGCTGGTGAGCGTCGTCTTCGCCTTCCTCGCCTCGGTCGCGTTCGCCGCCACCGACGTGATGCAGCAGCATTGGGTGCCGGCCTTCGGTTTCGGCCATTTCGGGCCGGTGATGTTCCTGACGGTCGGGGCGCTTTCCTTCACGCTCATCCCTTTCTTCTCCGCGCCGCTGCGGCAGATGCCGCGTCCCATGGTCATCTGGGCCTTCGGCGGCGGCACGCTGCTGACCATCCAGGCGATGGGCATCGCCTACTGCATCGCGGTCTACCACGAAGTCACCGTCACCAACGTCCTTTATAACACCCGCGGACTCTGGAGCGTCGCGTTGGTCTGGGTCGTCGGCCACTGGTTCGCCAACGCGGAGAAGCACGTCGGCGGCGGCATCATGACGCGCCGCCTGATCGGCGCGCTGATCCTGCTCGCCGCGGTCTACCTCAGCCTGGCCTGATCAGAGGTCGGCGTTGTCGATCAGGCGCGTCGTGCCCAGGTGGCAGGCGATCGCGATCGCGCAGCGCAGTCCGGCGGTCGACGTGACCGGCGCCATCGTCTCAAGGTCGACGATCTCGCAATATTGCGGCTTCAGGGCGGGCTGGCTGCCGAGTACGGCAAGGGCCGCGTCCCGGAGCCTGACGGCGTCGTTGACGCCGGTCTTCGCGAGGGCCTGCGCCGCGGCCAGGGCGGCGGGAATGGCCGCCGCCTGAGCCAGCTGTTCGGCGGAAAGATAGCGGTTCCGCGAGCTCATCGCGACGCCGTTGGGTTCGCGCACGGTGTCATGCGCGACGATGCGCACGGGAAAATGAAGGTCGCGGACCATGCGGCGGATCACCGCGAGCTGCTGCAGGTCCTTGCGTCCGAAGACGGCGAGGTCCGCCTGCGCGGCGTTGAAGAGCATCGCGACGACGGTGGCGACGCCGCGGAAATGTCCGGGGCGGAATTCGCCGCAGAGCTTGGCGGAGACGCCCTCGACGTCGACCCAGGTGGAGGCGCCGGCCGGGTAGAAGTCGGCGGCGGACGGCGCGAAGATCAGGCTGGCGCCCGCGGCTTCGCACCCGCGGCGATCGTCCTCGAAGGTGCGGGGATACTTGGAGAAGTCTTCGTTGGCTCCGAACTGGGTCGGGTTCACGAAGATCGAGACCACGACGAAGGCGGCTTCCTGCTTGGCCCGGCGGATCAGGCTGAGGTGTCCTTCGTGCAGGCACCCCATGGTCGGCACGAAGCCGACGGCCTGGCCCGCCTGACGGGCCCGGGCGACCGCGGCGCGTAGTTCGGGGATGGTGTGGACGACCTCCATGCCGCCAACCTACGCGGGTCCCGCGTAGGCGCAAGGCGCAGTTGTATGCGGACTCCCTGCCTGTCGTTTCGTTCATAGGCCGGCCCCATTCCTTTCTTGGCAGCATGGGGCCTGCCTCCAATGTCAGAACCCTCCCTCCCATAAGTCATGTCGCACTTCCCTAATGTCCCGGTCATCGAGTTCGAAGGACCGAAGTCCAAGAACCCGTTCGCCTTCAAGCACTACAATCCGGATGAGAAGATCGGCGGAAAGAAGATGAAGGATCACATGCGCTTCGCCGCGGCCTACTGGCACGTGATGCGCAACAGCCTGTCCGACCCGTTCGGCGCCGGCACCGCCCTCATGCCCTGGGACGACGGCTCCGACTCCCTCGACAACGCCCTGCGCCGCGTCCCGGTGTTCTTCGAATTCCTCCAGAAGTGCCAGATCGACTTCTATTGCTTCCACGACCGCGACATCGCGCCCGAAGGCAAGACCCTCGCCGAGACGCACGCGAACCTCGCCCGCGTCACGAAGGAGCTGAAGGCCTACCAGAAGGGCACCGGTAAGAAGCTCCTCTGGGGCACGGCCTGCCTCTTCTCCCATCCCCGCTACGCGCAGGGCGCGGGCACCTCGCCCAACGCCGACGTGTTCGCCTACGGCGCCAGCCAGGTCCGTCATGCGCTCGAGGCCACCAAGGCCCTCGGCGGCGAAGGCTACGTCTTCTGGGGCGGCCGCGAAGGCTATGCCACGCTCGTCAACACCGACATGAAGCGCGAGCTCGACCATCTCGCCGCGCTGCTGCACCTCGCCGTCGACCATGCGAAGAAGATCGGCTTCAAGGGCCAGTTCCTCATCGAGCCCAAGCCGCGCGAACCCTCGACCCACCAGTACGACTCCGACTCGGCCGCCTGCCTCAACTTCCTCCGCGAATACGGCCTGCTGAAGCACTTCAAGCTGAACCTCGAGACCAACCACGCCACGCTCGCCGGTCACACGATGGAGCATGAGATGGAAGTCGCGATGGGCGCCGGCGCCCTCGGTTCGGTCGACGCCAACCGCGGCGACACGCTCCTCGGCTGGGACACCGACCAGTTCCCGACCGACCTCTACCTCACGACGAACATCATGCTGCGCATCCTCAAGATGGGCGGCTTCACCAAGGGCGGCCTCAATTTCGACGCCAAGCGTCGTCGCGAGTCGCACGAGCCGGTCGACCTCTTCCACGCCCACATCGGCGGCATGGACGCCTTCGCCCGCGGCCTCAAGATCGCGCACGCGATCATCAAGGACGGCAAGGTGGACCAGTTCGTCGCCAAGCGTTACGCTTCCTGGGACAGCGGCATCGGCAAGAAGGTCGAAGCCGGCAAGGTCACCCTCGCCCAGCTCGACGCCTACGCCCAGGGCATCAAGGCGCCGACGCTCGCGTCCGGCCGCCAGGAGATGCTCGAGAACCTGATCAACGAGTACGTCCGCTGAGGCCATGGCGATCGTCCTGGGTCTTGACCTGTCCACGCAGAGCGCGACGGCGCTCTTGCTGGACACGGCGAAAGGCACGACGGTCGCCCGCGCCCGCGCGGCCTTCGGCGCCGACTTCCCCGACCGCGGACATCCGGAAGGATTCCTCCGCGGAGGGCAGGGCGGCGAAGTGCACGCCGATCCGCTCCTCTGGCTGGACGGCCTCGAGCTCGCGCTCGATCGCCTCGCCAAGCTGACCGACCTCTCTAAGGTCGACGCGGTCTCCGTCTCCGGCCAGCAGCACGGCAGCGTCTATCTCGCCGCCGGCTACGAGGCCGCCTTGGCCGATGGCAACCGTTCGACCTCGCTCTCCGCGAAGGTCTCGCCGGTCCTCTCCCGTCGCTCTTCGCCGATCTGGATGGATTCGTCCACCGCGGCCGAATGCGCGGAGATCGCCGCCGCCCTTGGCGGCGACCAGGCCGTCTGCGACCTGACCGGCTCGGTCGCGACGATGCGCTTCACCGGCCCGCAGATCCGCCGCTTCGCCAAGCTCGAGCCTGCCGCCTGGGCCAAGACCAAGCGCGTGCATCTGGTCTCTTCCTTCTTCGCTTCGGTGCTCGCCGGCAAGGACGCCGCGATCGACACCGGCGACGGCGCCGGCATGAACCTGATGGACATCCGGAAGGGTGACTGGGCCCCTGCCGCGCTCGCTGCGACCGCGCCCGACCTCGCCGCCAAGCTTCCGCCCGTGCGCCCCGGTTCGACCGTCGCCGGCGGGATCTCCGCCTACTTCGTCGCCCGCCACGGCTTCTCGCCGAAGTGCCAGGTCGTCATCGGCACCGGTGACAATCCTTCCAGCCTCGTCGGCATGGGCGCCTCCAAGCCCGGCAAGGTCGTCATCAGCCTCGGCACGAGCGATACGCTCTTCGCCGCGATCGAAGGCATCCGCACCGACTCCGCCGGCCTCGGCCATGCCTTCGGCAATCCGATGGGCGGCAGCATGAGCCTGGTCTGCGTGCGCAACGGTTCGCTCGCCCGCGAGGCCATCCGCCGCGAATGCGGTCACGCCGACTGGCCTGCTTTCTCCGCCGCCGTCGACGCCGCGCCCGCCGCGGTGTCCGCCGTGCTCCCGATGGAGGAGCCCGAGATCACCCCGCGCCGCCCCGCCGGTCGCATCGCGCTCGGCGCTCCGGCGAGCAAGGCCTCGCTGCCTCGCGCCGCCGTCGAAGGCCAGGCGCTCAGCCTCCGTTACCACAGCCGCTGGGTCGGTACCCCGACCACGCAGCTGCTCCTCACCGGGGGTGCTTCCGAGAACCCTTCCGTGGCCAAGATCTTCGCCGATGTCTTCGGCGCCCCGGTCCTCCGTCTCGCGGTCTCCGACTCCGCCGCCTTGGGTGCCGCGCTCCGCGCCGCCGAAGGCGCCTGCGGGGCCAAGATGGCCGATCTGGAGCCCGTTTTCTGTGCTCCGGCCCCCGGTGTCGTGCAACCCAACCCGGCCCTCCGGGCGGCTTATGATAAGCTCGAGGCCGAACTGGGCCAATCGCTGTCGCGGAAGGCATAAATCGGGGTCTGTGAGCATTGCCCACTTGAACAAAGTGGGCTGATTGGCTGACATTGGGGGCTCACCCCCACATCACCATGTCACAGCGCCCTGTTACCCTCTTCACCGGCCAGTGGGCCGACCTCAAGATCGCCGAGCTTCTGCCTAAGGTCAAAGCCATGGGCTACGAAGGTGTCGAGCTCGCCTGCTGGGGCGACCACTTCGACGTCGTCCGTGCCGTCAACGAGAAGGGCTATGTCGAGTCCGTCTGGGAACTCCTCAAGAAGCACGACCTCGGTTGCTGGGCGATCTCCTCGCACCTCGTCGGCCAGGCCACCTGCGACAACATCGACGAGCGCCACCAGTGCATCCTGCCCGCCCACGTCTGGGGGGACGGTAAGCCCGAAGGCGTCCGTCAGCGCGCCGCCAAGGAAATGGCGCTGACCGCCGAGGCCGCCCGCAAGTTCTTCAACGCCGGCAAGGCGTACATGGCCAAGAAGCCGAAGGGCTCCGGCAAGGTCGTCGTCAACGGCTTCACCGGCTCCTCGATCTGGCACGCCCTCTACGCCTTCCCGCCGACCAACCAGGCCTTCCTCCAGAAGGGCTACGACGACTTCGCCAAGCGCTGGAAGCCCATCCTGGCGGCCTTCGAGAAGCACGACGTCTACTTCGGCCTCGAAGTGCACCCGACCGAGATCGCCTTCGACATCGCCTCCGCCCAGCGCGCGCTCGACGCCGTCGGCAACCACAAGCGTTTCGGCTTCAACTACGACCCCAGCCACCTCGGCTACCAGGGCGTCGACTACGTGAAGTTCATCCGCACCTTCGGCAAGCAGATCCACCACGCCCACATGAAGGACGTCTGGTGGGGTCACGGCGACGGCACCGTCGGCGTGTTCGGCGGCCACACCGATTTCTGCGACCCGCGTCGCGCCTGGGACTTCCGTTCCGTCGGCCGCGGCGACATCAAGTTCGAGGACGTCATCGTCGCCCTCAACGACGTCGGCTACGCCGGCCCGCTCTCCGTCGAGTGGGAAGACGGCCGCATGGACCGCTTCTTCGGCGCCGCCGAATCGGCCGCCTACGTCAAGAAGCTCGCCTTCCCGACCAACAAGGTCGCCTTCGACGCCGCCTTCGACAAGGCCGCGCAGGGCAAGTGATCTCACCCTAACCGAATCCATATCATGGCTACCAAAGTAGGCGTCATCGGAGCAGGCGGCATGCTCCAGTACCACGCCGCCGGCTTCAAGCAGGCCTATGCGGAAATCGTCGCCGTCGCGGATCCCGCGCCGGGCGCCGCGAAGAAGGCCGCCGAGAAGTGGGGCATCCCTCATCATTATGAGTCCGTCGACGCCATGCTGGCTGAGCGCAAGGAGATCCAGGCCGTCAGCGTCATCGTACCGAACAAGTTCCACGCCTCGCTCGCCATCCAGTGCCTCAACGCCGGCAAGCATGTCTTCTGCGAGAAGCCCCCGGCGCTCAGCGCTCCGGAGGTCCTCGAGATCATCGCCGCTGCGAAGAAGTCGGGTAAGCACGTGATGTTCAACTTCAACAACCGCGCCCGTCCCGAGTCGCAGGCGATGATCAAGTACGTCGAGCAGGGCCAGGTCGGGAAGATCAACTCCGCGCAGGCGAAGTGGATCCGCCGCACCGGCATCCCGGGTTTCGGCGGCTGGTTCACCACCAAGGAACTCTCCGGCGGCGGACCGCTCATCGACCTGCTGCACATGGTCGACCTCGCGATGTACTTCATGGGCTACCCGGAGCCGGCGCACGTGCTGGGGCAGACCTTCGATGACTTCATCCAGGACAAGTCCTTCAAGGGCCCTTGGGGCATCCCGGACCGCGTCGGCGGCGTCACCGACGTCGAGAACGCCGC
>RGES01000073.1 GCA_009917805.1 Verrucomicrobiota bacterium | reverse complement strand
CACCGAGGATGAGACGGACGGTGTGGGCCACGCCCGCAAGGGAGGACTAAGGCGCCGAATGGCAAGCGACCTGCCTAATCCGTTTGCCACCCGTCTCACGCCTGCTACCGATGCCTGATGGCGAAAATCGCCCGTTTCCTCGTCATCCTGCTCACGGCATTAAGCCCAGGAGGCTCGTGGCAAGAGCACGGCGACGAACAAGCGAAAGGCGAACGGGCGATCGCCGCGCTCGTCTGCCTTTTCCTGGCCCTGCTGGCCCTCACCGGGGCCTGCGCCTATGACGCCTTCATCGGGCCGATGGACCACACCCTGTTCTTCGCCATCATCCTGCTCTCGGCGCCCTTCGCCATCGTGCTCTTCATCGGCTGGGATCGCCGCATCACCGAGCGCGAACGCGCCCGGGCCGACGCGGCGAAAGCGTCCGCGCAAGAATCCTGAACGGGAGTTTGCGCCGAAGGCCGGTCCCGACTCCGTAACCCCATGCGCGGAGTAAAGAAAGCCGATCTGCCCTCGAAAGTCTGTCCGACCTGCCAAAGGCCGTTCAGCTGGCGCAAAAAGTGGGAACGCTGCTGGGCGGAGGTCCGCTTCTGCAGCGACGCCTGCCGCAAAGGCACTCCGCGCGGCCAGGCACAAAAAAGCCCGGGGTCGCCGGGCTGATTTTCCGAGGCTCTTCTGCGCTTACTTAGGGCCGCCCTGACGACGGGTGCCCGGACGGCCGAAGGGGCGGTAGTTGCCCTGCGAAGCGCGGAAGCCACCGTGGCGACCACCTTGCGGGCGGCCTTCGCGCTCGCTGTGGTGCGCGCCGGCGCGGGGATCCTGATGACGCTGGAAGTCTTCCGGGGTGCGGGCCGGGGCCTGCTGCGTGTAATCGAAGCCGGGCAGCTTGCCGCAGTGTAGGTGCTTGCCGACGATGCGCTCGAGGCGGCGGAGCTCGCCGAGGTCTTCGCGCGTGACGAAGGTGATGGCGGTGCCGGTGGCGAGGGCGCGGCCGGTGCGGCCGATGCGATGGACGTAGTCCTCGAGCTGGTCAGGGAAGTCGAAGTTGAAGACGTGGGAGATGCCGTCGACGTCGATGCCGCGCGAGGCGATGTCGGTCGCGACGAGCACGCGGATCTCGCCGTTCTTGAAGGCCTGCAGGGCGCGCTGACGCTGGCTCTGCGAGCGGTTGGCATGGATGGCGGCGCAGCTGATGTCTTCGCCCTGGAGCTTGCGGCAGATGCGGTCGGCGCCGTGCTTGGTGCGCGCGAAGACGAGGACCATCTTCAGGGCTTCGTCCTTGAGGAGGTGATGCAGCATGACCTGCTTGAGCGCGCCCGGGCACTCGTAGAGCAGCTGGGTGACGGTCTCAGCGGGATTGGAGCGGCGGCCGACTTCGATGAGGGCGGGGTTACGCTGGTACTGCTTGGTGAGGGTCTCGATCTCGCGGGAGAGCGTGGCGGAGAACATCAGGGTCTGGCGTTCCTTGGGGAGCGCGCGGACGATGGTGTTGATCGCGGGCAGGAAGCCCATGTCCAGCATGCGGTCGGCTTCGTCGAGGACGAGGTATTCGACGGCGGAGAAGTCGCCATGGCCCTGGCCGCCGAGGTCGAGGAGTCGGCCCGGGGTGGCGATGAGGAAGTCGCAGCCGCGACGGAGGGCGGCGATCTGAGGGCGTTCGGAGACGCCGCCGTAGCAGGTGGCGACGGTCGCTCCGGCGTAGCGGGAGTAGGCGGCGACGTTCTCGGCGATCTGGACGACCAGCTCGCGGGTCGGGGCCAGGATCAGGCAGCGGACGCGTCCCTGGTGGGTGCCGTTCTTGGTCCGGACCAGCTTGGTCAGCAGCGGGAGCGTGAAAGCGGCGGTCTTGCCGGTGCCCGTCTGGGCGACGCCGATGACGTCCTTGCCCTCGATGATGACCGGAATGGAGGCCTTCTGGATGGGCGTCGGTTCCGTGTAGCCCTGGTCGGCCACGGCTTTGAGGATGGAGGCGTCGAGGCCTAAGGATTCAAACGGCATTAGCGCAAGGTGAGTAGAGGAATTGGAAAGGGCGAGAAGAATAGGGGGATAGCGGACATAAGGTGGTAGCGGCTGGCGGTTAGCGGTCAGGGCACCCACCACGCGCCAAAGGGACAGGAATTTCGGCCGGCGGCACGCATGCGGGCCTAATCTAACCGCTATCCGCCAACCGCCACCACCTTCACTGGGACTGCGTCCCAGCATTGCACTCCGCCCTGCCCTGTATAGTAAAACCCCACCCCCAACAGCATGACGACCAAGCAACCTGACGGCTGGAGCTCAAAACTAGGCGTGATCATGGCGGTCGCCGGCAGCGCCGTCGGGCTCGGCAACTTCCTCCGCTTCCCCGGCCTCGTGGCCGACAAGGAGACCGGCGGCGGCGCCTTCCTCATCGCCTACTTCATCTCGCTGCTCGTCGTCGGGCTCCCCATCTGCTGGGTCGAATGGACCCTTGGTCGCTTCGGCGGCACCCAAGGCTACAATTCCTCCCCCGGCATCTTCCATGCGATCATCCGTAAGCCTTGGGGCAAGTATGTCGGCCTCCTCGGCTTCATCATCCCCGTCGGAGTCTACTTCTACTACGTCGTCATCGAATCCTGGTGCCTCGGTTATGCCTGGAACAGCTTCACTGGCGGACTCGACCTCGGCAAGGACCCTAAGACCTACGCCGACGCCTTCGCCGCGTTCACCGGTCTCAAGGCCGACGGCGCGATCCTCGGCCTCGGCGCGCCCTTCCTGTTCTTCGTCGGCGTGTTCGTCCTCAACTTCGCCATCATCTACCGGGGTCTGTCCAAGGGCATCGAATTCATCTGCAACTGGGGCATGCCGCTCCTGATCGCCATCGCGCTCATCCTGTTGGTCCGCGTGATGACGCTCGGCACGCCTGACCCGACCAAGCCCGAACTCAGCGTCTGGAACGGCCTCGGCTACATGTGGAATCCTCATGACATCGCCAAGGGGCTCTCGAACCCAGCCGTGTGGCTCAAGGCCGCCTCGCAGATCTTCTTCACGCTCTCCGTCGGCTTCGGCGTCATCATCACCTACGCCAGCTACCTCAAGAAGAACGACGACGTCGTCCTGAGCGGCCTGACCGCCACCGCCGCCAACGAGTTCTGCGAAGTCGGCCTGGGCGGCCTGATCACCGTCCCCGCGGCCTTCGCCTTCCTCGGCGCCTCGGCCGTCGCGGGCGGCACCTTCGCCCTCGGTTTCAACGTGCTGCCGCAGGTCTTCGCCGGCATGCCCTACGGCCATCTCTTCGGCGGGCTCTTCTTCACCCTGCTCTTCATCGCCGCCATCACGTCGTCGCTCTCGATGCTCCAGCCCGGCATCGCCTTCCTCGAGGAAGGCCTCGGCCTGGACCGCCGCGGCTCGGTGGCGCTGCTCGGCCTCATCACCGCGGTCGGCTGCACGCTCGTGGTCTATTTCAGCGAGGGCCTCAAGGCCCTCTCGACGGTCGACTTCTGGATCGGCGACATCGGCATCTTCCTGCAAGGCACGCTGCTGATCTACATCTTCAACCTGTCGTTCGGCACCGAACGCGGCTGGACCGAAGCCCACCAGGGCGCCGACCTCCGCATCCCGCGGATCTTCAAGTTCGTCATCCGCTGGGTCTCCCCGGCCTTCCTGACGGCGATCTTCCTGATGTTCGTGCTGAAGAACGTCGCCGGCTGGAACCTGTCCTTCACCTCGCCCGTGTTCGCCCCGACCGACCCCATCCTCGACCTCGTCGGCGGCCCCGGCCATCCGGCCAGCGGCGTCGCCCGCCTGACGGCCTTCTTCCTCCTGCTCTTCGCCGCCTTCTCGGCGCTGATGATCCACCGCGCCGGCCAACGCTGGAGCGCCCGCTGAACCTTAACCGCCATGACCACCTCCGGCCTCCTCTTCATGCTCCTCTCCGTCGGCGCGGTGACCGCGCTCTTCGTCTGGTGCCTCATCAAGGTGCTCACGGGCAAGAAAAACCCCGAGCACCTCGCGCACGTCGAACCGGTCGAGACCAAGGACCTCAACCGCCGCTGAGGCCGCCTACTTCTTCGCAGGCGCCAGTTCCTGGCGCGTCGCGATGGGCACGTAGCCGACCTCCAGCCCCTTGGGCGGGGTCAGGACCTGCGCCGGATCGAGCGCGGCCAGTTTGCCGACGGTCGGCGGGGCGAGGTAGTCGCGATCCTTGGTCCAAGTACGATGAAGCTTCTCGACCTTGGCCTGCAGGGCTTCGCGCTCGGCGGGCGTGAGGTCGGCGTTGAGGATCGCGGGCTGGTCGGCGAAGCGGTACCAATAGTAGGTGACGACGCTGCCGTCGCCGAGGAAGGCCTGGAACGGTCCGGCCTTCGGGCCTGGCACCTTCCAGCTGGTCTGCGCGCCGGACGGCGTCTCGCGCGCATCCTGCGGCTTCTCCTTCGGGCGGTCGAAGCTCAGCTGGGCCAGTCCGGTCGCAGCCGGCACCTCGGCGGGCTTCATCGGCGTCCACTGGCCGTTCTTGCCGCCGGCGCCGAAGCGATAATATTCAGGCAGCGTCACCAGGCCGGGCGTGGCGCGGGAGACGAGCTCCGCGTTCCACTTGTAACCATAGGTCATCGGGTCCGGCGAATGCGGCGTGGCGAAGGACTTCCAGGACAGACCGGGCTTGGCCTCACGCTTGGTGCCCTGCTTGTAGATGCTCCAGGTCGAGCCGCCGTTGTTCTTGAAGTTCTGGAGGAAGGAACCGGCGGGCTTGATCGCGCCGGTCGCCACGGGTCCGCCTTCGAACCACGCCTTCACGCCGTCGTAGAGGGCGCTGCGATCGTAGCACGTCAGACGATGCAGCACGACGGTGGTGCCGTCAGGTCCGACCGGAAACGACGTCGGCGCGACGCGCGCATAGGTGTCGCCCTTGTCGTCCTTGGCCTGCGCGGCGGGCACGTACTGGGTCTCCATCTGGAAATGTTTGTTCGGATCCGAGCCGCGGGAATCCAGCATGAGTCCGGCCACGGCCGGATTGCGGACGGCCGCCCGCGACCAGAAGTTGGGCGTGAAGAAACAGACGGGGCCCTTGAAGTTCGCGGAGTTCAGGAAGAGCGTCCAGCAGTTGTCGCCGGTCGGGACATCCTTGCCCTCGGTCTTCGCCTTGGCCTGCGCGAACGGCATCGGGAGATAACCATAGCCGAAGAGCTCGCCGTTGACGCCCTGCTTGAGGTTGAGGCCGTCGAGCGGGAAGAGCAGCCACGGCGTCAGCTGGGCGACGCCATAGAGTCCGCGCGGGTCTTCCCAGGTGCCGCGACCGTAGGCCGGTCCGTTGGCGATGTCGTAGAAATTCACGCCGACGCCGCCCATGATGAACTTCGGCGTCTCGGTCGGGAAACGCGTATCGCGCCACCAGCCGAGGCCGCCTTCGATGTCGTTGTAAAGATCCTTGGGCTTCTCACCCTGGTACTGCGGGTGCATCCACGTCCCGAAGAGGCCCGTCTGGAAACGATGTCCGGGATACTGCTTCAGCAACGGCCACGCGGCGGCATAGATCGAGAAGCCGGCGTTGTAGCTGTCGGGCACGCGCTCGGTCGGAACGAGGAGGTAGCCGGCCATCTCGATCTTCTCCGGAGCGGCAGGAAGCGTCGCCGCCATGAGGCAGGCGACCAGCAAAGCGGGGGTGCGCATGCGACGACTTAAGCCCAGAGACGGCCTCATGCCCACCCGAAACGCTTGGCGGTTGGCGGTGGGGCGTGCGCAGCCACCCTGACCTCGTGATTCGCCTATTTCTTGGCGAACGACCGACCAAGGTGATCGGCCCTATCCAACGGAGAGACGGAACGATTGAGACTCTTGTTTCCAAACGCCGACCGCTGACACCCTCTGCGCCTTGAATCTATCCCCTCCCCCTACCCATACCCCTGCAAAGCCTAGCCCTATCCCTACCCCTATCCCTAGCCCTCCCAATTGGGCTTTGACTAGGGTTTTCCCCGTCCGTTAACCATACCCCTCGATTCCGTCCGTCCCGACCCCATGAAACGCACCCATACCTGCAACGCCCTCCGCCCCGCCGACGCCGGCCAGACCGTGACCCTCGTGGGTTGGGTCGACACCAAGCGCGACCTCGGCGGCGTGACCTTCATCGACCTCCGCGACCGCGAAGGCGTGACCCAGGTGGTCTTCAACCCGGGCCCCAACCAGGAAATCGCCCATGGATCAACGAGACTATGAATTACTGCATCAGCTGCTAGCGGCCACGCCCACTGAATTGGCTGCTTGGTACAATCAGGCCTCCAACGAAGAATTAATACATGCTAACCATGTCATGGATCTGTATGCTCATTATCTAAAACAGGAACTGGTGTTTACTGAAATTGATGAAGAGATTGCTAATATGACCACGCTGATTGAAGCACAGGCTGTTATTGCCGCCGTTCAACCATAAATTAGGAATATCTATGCGTAAATTACTGGTAGCCGCAGCTTTGTGCACATCTATGTCTGTGCATGCCGGCGAAAGTCAACAAATAGCCACAGTGATCAAACAAGGCGGTGTAGATTTGGCTTGGGCCAGAGGTATCACCGGTCGTGGTGTAACTGTGGCCATAATTGACCAAGGTTTCGATATCAATCATGCAGATCTGCGTGGCAAGATTTTAGCAGCCAAAAATTTTACAACTAGCACAGTTACCTGGGGTGAACACGGCACTGCCATGGCATCTATAGCTGCTGGTGCACGTAACGGTGTTGGCACAGTAGGTGTAGCACCGGACGCCAGGTTGTTGTTGGCACAGGTAGGTACTGGAGGCATTTCGACTGATATCTCAGAATCCAGTGTTTATTCTGCACTACGTTGGGTTTCCGCCAGTGGTGCTCATGTGGCCAATCTCAGTTTTAGTGCTGAAT
>RGES01000072.1 GCA_009917805.1 Verrucomicrobiota bacterium | reverse complement strand
ATCGCCTGCGGATAGGCTTCGGTCAGCCGGGAGCAGAGCGTGGTCTTGCCGCTGCCGGCGGGACCCGAGACGACGATGAGCAGCGCGCGGCTCACGGGAGGCGGAAGGTCTGGGCGACGCACGCGGCGGCCAGCAGGAAACTCAGTCCGCCGACGACCTTGCGGCGGCCGTCGGTCGCGAGCACCCAGTCGCACTGGCGGCAGAAGACCGGCGGAGAGCAGGCCCACCAGAAGCCGAAGAGGATCAGGACGCCGTAACTGACGGAAGCGTCCAGCAGGCTGTGCGGCAGCTGACGATACCCGGCGTCCAGGGCATGGCGCGCGAGGAAGAGCATGATCACCGCCAGCGCGCGGACCGACAGGAAGTCGGGCATGTAGATGAACGTCAGCGCGCTGAAGCCGAGGAAGCCGACGACCACCGGCATCCGCGGCAAGCCGGCGAGATCGGCTTCGGGAATGTTCATCAGCCACCAGCCGAACCAGACGATGGCGATGGCGGTGAGCAGGATGGTGGCGCCCTTCGAACGACGGAAGGAGCGCAGGACCTCGGCGTCGGCGACGATGAGCCAGCCGGCCAGGAGCAGGAAGGCGGCGAGCGCGTAGTAGGCTTGGGCGAGGGTCACGGCTCCCATTAGGACGAGCCCGAGGCCCGAGGCAACCCGTAGGTTCAACGCGCGCGCAGACGGGCGACGGACCACGCGGCGTGTTCGGCGACCATCGGGTCGGCGTCGCCCAGGAGCGACTCGGCGGCCGGCAGGTCGGCGCGCTCGCCGACGTTGCCCAAGACCGTGAGCGCGTTGCGGCGCCAGCGGGCGAGCCCGAGGCGTTCGACCGGCGTGCCCTTGAAGTGGGCGAGGAACTGCTCGTCCGTCCAAGCCAAGGTCTCGCGCAGCGGCGGATGCGGACGCGGAGCGAAATGGGCTTCACGGGTGGCCACGGCCCACTTGTTCCACGGGCAGACGTCGAGGCAGTCGTCGCAACCGAACACCCGGTCGCCGAGCGCTTCACGGTATTCGACGGGAATGGCGCCCTTGTGCTCGATGGTCAGGTAGGCGAGGCACTTGCGCGCATCCATCTTATAGGGGGCGATGATCGCGGCCGTCGGACAGGCATCGATACAACGGGTACAGGTGCCGCAGCGGTCCGGCTCCCGGGTCCCGGAAGCCTCCAGCTCGAGCGTGGTCAGGATGACCCCGAGGAACAGCCACGTCCCGGCGCCGCGATGGATCAGGATCGTGCTCTTGCCCTGCCAGCCGAGGCCGGCGGCCGCGGCGACGGGCTTTTCGAGCACCGGACCGGTGTCGACATAAGGCTTCTGTTCGCCGCCCAGCGCGCGCATCGCTTCGCAAAGCTGCTGCAGCCGGGCGAGGATCACATCGTGGTAGTCGGCGCCCAAGGCGTACTTCGCGATACGGTAGCCGGCCGGCGGATGCGGCTGATAATAGTTGAGCCCGACCACCACGAGGCTGCGGGCTTCCGGCAGGACCTTGCGAGCATCGGTGCGGCGGTCGGGATTACGGGCCAGCCAGGCCATGTCGCCATGCATCCCGTCGGCGATCCACTTCTTGAAGTAATCGGCCCGGACGTCGACCTCGACCGGCGCGACCCCGAACGCGTCGAAGCCCAGCGCCTTCGCCGAAGCCTCGAGTCGCTGGCGGAGGGCGCGGGGGTCCATCGGGCTCAGCCCAGGATCGAAAGCACGCGGCTCACGATCTCCTCGACCGGAGCGAGCTTGCCGACGCCTTCGTAACCGCAGGCCAGCATGCCTTCGGCCGGCTCGACGATCGCGTGTCCGCGGGCGCGGAGGGTCTTCAGGTTGGCCTGGGTCGCGGCATGCTCGTACATCTTGCCGTTCATCGCCGGGCAAAGCAGGACCGGGCCGCGGGTGGCGAGGTAGACGCTGGTCAGGAGATCCGGGGCGAGGCCATGGGCGAACTCGGCCAGGACATTGGCGGAAAGCGGGGCGACCAGGAGCAGGTCCGAGGAATCGGCGATCTCGATGTGGCCGGGGACGGAATTGGCTCCTTCGGCCCAAAGGTCGAAAGCGACCGGCCGGCGGGAGAGCACCTGCAAGGTCATCGGGGTGATGAACTGGGTGGCCCCCTTGGTCATGACGACCTGGACTTCGGCGCCATACTTGACCAGCTGGGAGGTCAGGTCCGCGGCCTTGTAGGCGGCGATGGAGCCGGTGACTCCGAGGGTGATGCGTTTGCCGACGAGCTGGGACATGACAGCGCCCCACGATGGGAAACGTGTCGGTTGAGGCGAGGGGAAAGGCGGTCGCCCGTGCCGAAAACAGGAGCTTTCGGGCGAAACCCGCCCCTTTTCTTGTTTGCCATGCCAGCCCACGGGGGTTCGCATTGGCTCCTCTTATGCAATCCGACATTGGTCTCATCGGTCTGGCCGTCATGGGTCAGAACCTCGCCCTCAACATCGCCGACCACGGCTTCGCGATCTCGGTGTACAACCGCACGACCGCCAAGACCGACGAGTTCGTGAAGGAAAACCCGAACACCCCGGGCAAGCTCATCGGCTGCCCGACCATGAAGGACTTCGCGGCCTCCCTCAAGAAGCCCCGCAAGGCCATCATCCTGGTCAAGGCCGGCGGCCCGACCGACGCCGTGATCAACGAGCTCGCCGCGGTCTTCGAAGCCGGCGACATCATCATCGACGGCGGCAACGCCCTCTGGACGGACACCATCCGTCGCGAGAAGGAACTCAAGGCCAAGGGCCTCCGCTTCATCGGCTCCGGCGTCTCGGGCGGCGAAGAAGGCGCCCGTTTCGGGCCGTCCCTCATGCCCGGTGGCGATGCCGCCGCCTGGGCCGAGCTCAAGCCCATCTGGGAAGCCGTCGCCTCCAAGGTCGACGCCGAGACCGGCGTGGAGCTGACCGGCGCCAAGCCCGGCAAGCCCATCAAGGGCGGCGTCCCCTGCGTGGCCCACATCGGCCCCGACGGCGCCGGCCACTACGTCAAGATGGTGCACAACGGCATCGAGTACGGCGACATGCAGATGATCTGCGAAGCCTACGACCTCATGCGCGGCCTCCTCGGCATGACCCCCGACGAGATCGGCACCACCTTCGAAGAATGGAACAAGGGCGACCTGAACTCCTTCCTCATCGAGATCACCGCCAAGGTGCTCAAGCAGAAGGACCCCGAGACCGGCGTCCCGCTGGTCGACGTCATCCTCGACACCGCCGGCCAGAAGGGCACGGGCAAGTGGACGAGCGCCAACGCCCTCGACATGGGCGTCGCCGCGCCGACCATCGCCGAAGCCGTCTTCGCCCGCTGCCTCTCCGCCGTCAAGGATGAGCGCGTCGCCGCCGCCAAGGCCCTCCGCGGCCCGAAGCGCGCGATGACCAATCCCGACAAGGCCAAGATCATCGAACAGATCCGCGACGCCCTCTACTGCTCCAAGATCTGCTCCTACGCCCAGGGCTTCCAGCTCATGCGCGAGGCGCAGAACGAGTACAAGTGGAAGCTGAACTTCGGCGAGATCGCCCAGATCTGGCGCGGCGGCTGCATCATCCGCGCCCGCTTCCTCCAGAAGATCACCGAGGCCTTCGGCAAGAAGCCCCGCCTGGCCAACCTCCTCCTCGACCCGTACTTCAAGAAGACGGTCAAGAAGGCCCAGAAGAACTGGCGCAAGGTCATCGCCCTCGCGGTGAAGCACGGCATCCCCGTGCCGACCCTCGGCTCGGCGCTCTCGTACTTCGACTCGTACCGCACCGAGAACCTCCCGCAGAACCTGCTCCAGGGTCAGCGCGACTTCTTCGGCGCCCACACCTACGAGCGCAAGGACAAGCCCCGCGGCGAGTTCTTCCACATCGACTGGCCGGATCCCAAGCGCCCGCAGATCAAGGCCTGAGCGCCTTGACGGCGACAGGAAGGGCGTCCGCGAGGACGCCCTTCTTCTTTGGCCTGGTCACTGCGCGGACCAACCGCCGCCGGTCGCCGCGGCGAGCCGCACCGCGACCTGCCGGCGCTCCCAGACGACCATCGACAGCGTGCGGGCGGCCATGGCTTCGTCCCGACGCGCGATGAGGATCTCGTTCTCGTTCGCGAGGCCGGCCTGACGGCGGGCTTCGGCGTTGGCGAGCCGGACGCGCACCGCCGCGAGGACGCGAGCGGTGAGGTCTTCCTGCAAGGCGAGCTCGCGCAGGTCGGCGAGGGCATCCTCCACTTCGCGGAAAGCGCCGAGCACGGCCTTGGTCCACTCGGCGCCGGACCCGTCGATGCGCGCGCGGGCGACCTCGAGGTTGGCCTCGCGCCGGCCGGCGTCGAAGAGCGGCAGGTCGAGCGAAGGGGTCAGCGACCAGAAGCTGGACGAACCACGACCGATGCGCGAAGCCGGGTCGGCTTGCCAGCCGGCCTGGCCGTTGAGCGTCACGGACGGATAGAAGTCGGCGATGGCGGCGCCTTCGCGCGAGATCGCGGCGTCGAGCCGCGCGGCGGCGGCGGCGAGGTCGGGACGGCGGAGCAGGAGCGCGGAAGGCACGCCGGCGCCGAAGGTCGGCATCGCGACGGAGCCCTTCGCCTCCGGCAGCTTATCACCAGGCGTGGCGCCGATGAGCGCGCGCAGGGCGTTCTCCGCGGCGGCGAGGCGACGTCGGCCGAGACCTTCGTCGACCTTGGCCTGGGCGGCGGCGAGGCGGGCGGAGGAAAGCGGATCGGAATCCAGCAAGCCGGCGCCGACGGTCTTTTCGACGATCTCCATCTCGCGCAGGCGCGTGGCGAATTCCGCCTCGAGGAAGGCGAGCTGCTCGCGGGCGCCGCGGACGGCGAACCAAAGGCGGGCGACTTCGGCCGAGAGCGCGAGGTCGGCCTGTTCGGCGGTGAACTTGGCCGCGCGCGAATCGGCGTCGGCGGCCTTGGTCTTGGCGGCCTCGCGGCCCCAGACGTCGAGCTCCCAGGACGCCTTCACGCCGGCCGCGCCGACATCGGTGCGACGCGGGATGCCGACCCCGAGCGGCACGCGGCCGGTCTCGAGCGAGATGCGGGAAGATTCCACGGAGCATTTTGGGAGGCGTCGATGTAGACGTCCATCTGCTGGCCGACGAAGAGCGCGCGGCCCGGCGGACGTTCGAAGCGGTAGATCACCTGGAGCACGCGCGTGTCGACGCGCTCGACGCTCGCGCCGGTGAGCGAGGTCTTCGGGATGACGAAGGGTTCGATACGGACGAACTTCAGCGCGATGGAGCGGTCCTTGCCGCCGGCGAGGGTGCTTTCGCCCTTGAGGAAGCCTTTGGCGGGAAGGCCGTCGCGCATGCGCGTGGCCAGCTGTTCGTCGACGTCGCAACGGATCTGCAAGGTGGCGATGTCGCCGAGGACGACCGGCGCCTTGGCGCCGGCGGCCACGAATTCGCCGACGCGCACGCCGACCTGCAGGACGGTGGCGTCGATGGGCGAACGGAGCACCAGACGGTCGAGGAGCACGGCGGTCTGGTCGAGCTGCGCCTTGGCGAGGGCGAGCTTGGCCTTCGCCTCCTTGGCCGCCATCTGGTAGGAAAGGAGCTCGGCGGCGGAGACCGCGCCGCTGTCCTTGATGCCGGTCCAGCGCCGGGCGGCGTCTTCGGCGCGCTCGGCCGTGGCCTCGGCGGCGGAGACCGCGGCCTGCTGCACGGCGTGCTGGGCGCGCAGGTCGCGGTCGTCGAGCGAGAGGATCGGATCGCCGGCCTTCACCTTGTCCCAGACCTTCACGTGGACCTTGGCGACCGTGCCGGAGGTCGGGGAACCGAGGAGCGTGTTCTCGGCGGCGGCCTCGATGAGGCCGGCGGCGGCGATGAGTCCGTCCTTGTCGCGCCTGGCGGGTTCGTACGGGGGAGGATTGATCGGGGCCTCGTTGGCCGTCCCGCGGGTGAGCTGCAGGGCGGCGCCGGCGCCGGCGAGGGCGAGGGCGAAGAGCAGGATGCGTTTCTTGAACATAAAGGAGGTCAGAGGTGGGTGGTATCGAGGAGCTTCGGGTCGTCGACGACGCGGCTGATGCGGCCGTCTTCCATCTCCGCGATGCGATCGGCGAAACGGAAGATGCGATGGTCGTGCGTGACGACGACCACGCAGCGCTCGGGCGAGCGGGAGAGGTCGCGCACGAGCTGCATGATGTGGGCGCCGGTATCCTTATCGAGGGCCGAGGTCGGCTCGTCGCAGATCAGCAGCGGCGGCTCATGCACGAGCGCGCGGGCGATCGCGACGCGCTGCTGCTGGCCGCCGGAGAGCGCGTTCGGGCGGCCTTCTTCGCGCCCTTTGAGGCCCACCTTGTCGATGATCGCGAGCGAACGGGCGCGCGCCTCGTCATACGGGCGTCCCTGGATCAGGAGCGGCACCATCACGTTCTCGACGACGGTGAGGGTCGGGATGAGGTTGAACGACTGGAAGACGAAGCCGAGGTGCTGGCGGCGGAAGGACGTGAGCGCCTCCTGGCCGAGGCCGTCGAGGCGCTGGCCGAAGACCTCGACCGTGCCCGCCTGCGGGGTGAGCGTACCCGCGATGACCGAGAGGAGGGTCGTCTTCCCGCAGCCGGAAGGACCCACGAGCATGATGAGCTCGCCGCGGCGGGCTTCGAAGTCGGCCTGCTTGAGGGCGACGACCTGGTTCTCGGGGGTGCCGAAGAACATGTCGACGCCGGTGGCGCGGACGGCGACGGTGTGGGCAAGGTGGCTCATCCGCGGAAGACGGAGGCGGCGTCGACGCGCGACACCTTGATGATGCCGATGACGGCGGAGACGAAGCTGATGCCCAGCACCAGGGCGAACGTCGCCCAGAGGATCTGCGGGAACATCACGAACGGCGGCATGCCCTTCTCGATCATCACGCGGCCGATGGCCTGCGCCATGCCGGCGCCGAGGCCGAAG
>RGES01000071.1 GCA_009917805.1 Verrucomicrobiota bacterium | reverse complement strand
CGCATGCTGTCGACGGATCCGGAGGAGATCATGCCGCCGCCGGAACTGCATCGTCCGTTGTCTGCGGCGGAGAAAGACATCCTCACCCGATGGATCAAACAAGGGGCGAAGTACGACCCGCACTGGGCCTTCGTCAGTCCGCGCGCCCACCCGACGCCGGCGATCGCCGACCCGACCTGGGCCAAGGACCCGCTGGACGCGTTCGTCGCCGAGAAAGCCGCCAAGCAAGGCCTGAAGACCTCCGCTTCAGCCGACCGCACCACCCTCCTCCGCCGCGCTTCGTTCGCGCTGACCGGATTGCCGCCCACCAACGCCGAGGTGGATGCGTTCCTGAACGACCAAGCTCCCGATGCCTATGAAAAACGGGTCGATGCGATGCTGGCCTCGCCCCGTTACGGCGAACACCTCGCGGTCGGCTGGCTCGATCTGTCTCGTTACGCCGACACCTGGGGTTACACGGGCGACAAGGCGATGTTCGCCTGGCCTTGGCGCGACTGGGTGCTCAAGGCTTTCAACGACAACAAGCCTTATGACCAATTCCTGACCGAACAGCTCGCCGGCGACCTGCTGTCGCAGCCCACCCAAGACCAGCGCGTCGCTACGGCCTACAACCGGCTCCATCGCATGACGTTCGAGGGCGGTTCGATCGCCGAGGAGTTTCGCCAGGACGGCATCAACGACCGGGTGATGACCGCCGGTTACGGCTTCATGGGGCTCACCATGGAGTGCTCGCGCTGCCACGATCACAAGTACGACCCGATCTCCCAACGCGACTACTTCTCGATGGCGGCGATGTTCGGTGATCAAAACGAGAACGGCTTGCTTTCGTATCACGGGGAAGTTCCGCCTCCGTTCGTGCGCCTTTACAAGGACGATGCCGAGCGGAAGAAGGAAGCCGAACTCCGTGCCGCGGTGACTGCCGCGGAGATGGGCCTTGCCGCCGTTCGCTCGGAATTCCTCGGCAAGCCCGAGGTCAAGCTGCCTTCCCCGGTCGCGCACTTCCCGCTCGAAGCATTCACGAAGTCAGGCGTCGAAGACTCCGTCGCCGGAGGCAAACCGGCCGTCTTCGAGCGACGTGGCTCCCCCGAGGACCTGCAGCTCGTCCCTGGCGTCAAGGGCCAAGCCGTGAGGTTCGACGGCGACGCCGGCTTCAAGCTCCCCGAGTTCAAGCAGCTGGGCCGCTTCGATGCCTTCACGTTCTCGGCCTTTCTTCGCCTCGGCGAGAAGAACGCCCGCGCGACGGTCCTCCATTCGACCGGTTTCTACACGGGCGACGGGGATGCCACGGGTGTCGAGCTGCTGGTCGATCACGGCAAGCTGCGATGGAGCATGATCCACCTCTGGCCCAACAGCGCGGCTTCGGTCGAGACAGAATCCGAACTTCCGGTCGGCGCCTGGCAACGCGTGACGGTCACCTACGATGGTTCTTCCAAGGCGTCCGGACTGCGCATCTATCTGGACGGTCGCGAAGCCAAGACATTTGTCGTACGCGACACCCTCCACGCCAAGCCCCGCGACAATGCCCTCGAGATCGGTTCCCGTTCGCGTGACGCTGGTTTCCGTAATGGCTCCCTGGACGAGATCCAACTATGGCGCACCGCACTCACCTCCGCCGAGGTCGCCGTGCTGCATGGGGCGGAAGCGTCCACCCTCTCGCCCGCGATCCTATCAGAGCATGCGCGACTGCGCGCCGACCCGGCCTATGCCCAGGCCTGGACGCGCCTTCAGGCGGCGCAACGAGCCCTCGCCGCCCATCAGGAGTCGGCCCCGGCGTTCTTCGCGATGGAGCATTCCGACCTCGCCCCGAAGAGCTTCGTGCTCACGCGAGGGGAATACGACAAGCCTGACCTGACCAAGCCGTGCGAGCCCGGCGTGCCCACGCGGATCTTCCCCTGGGACGCCTCCCTTCCGAAGAATCGCCTCGGCCTCGCCCGCTGGCTGACCGACCCGAAGCACCCGCTGACCTCTCGGGTCATCATCAACCGCCTCTGGGCCCAGGTCTTCGGCGCGGGCTTGGTCGCGACCAGCGAGAACCTCGGCATGCAAGGCGACCTGCCGACGCACCCCGAACTCCTCGACACGCTGGCCGTCGATTTCGTCCGCAGCGGCTGGGACACCAAGGCGATGCTACGCCGCTTCGTGCTGAGCGCCACGTTCCGTCAGAACTCCACTCCGACCGCGGATGCCCGGGAGAAGGATCCGTCGAACAAGTACCTCGCCCGTGGTCCGGTGCTTCGCCTGACTGCCGAGATGGTCCGCGACCAGGCCCTGCTGGCGTCCGGCATGCTCGTCGAGAAGGTCGGCGGCGAGAGCGTCCAGGAATCGGCCCATCGTCGCAGCATCTATACTTTCCGTAAGCGGACCGCTCCGCCGGACAACATGCTGATCTTTGACGCCGGATCACGCGAGGTCTGCCAGCCGAAGCGACTCAACACCAACACACCGCTGCAGGCCCTGGTCTTGCTGAACAACCCGGGCTTCGTCGAGGCCGCGAAGAGCCTCGCCGCCAAGGTCAGCAAGGTTTCTTCCGAACCTTCGGCCCAGATCGCCGCCGCCTTCCGACACGTCTGCACCCGCGAACCGCGCGCCACCGAACTAGCCGCTCTGAACGAACTGTACGCCGTCCAGAAGGCGAACCCGCCGATCGCTAGCCCAACCCCGCCCCAGAAAGCGCCTGTGGTCGCTGCGACCGACGACAAGACCGCACCCAAGACGAAGAAGAAGCCGACCCCGGCCGAACCCGCGGCGAACCTTCCGAAGATGCCAGCCGATCCGTCGCTGGCCGCGCTCACGCTCGTCTGCTCGACCATCCTGGCGAGCGACGCCGCCGTCACCTCCCGCTGATCATGGAAACGCCCCAACCCAGCTACGACCACCTGATGCAGCACACGCGGCGGCACTTCCTCGGGGCCTCCGCCCTCGGGCTCGGCGCGCTGGCCCTGCGTGGCATCGTCGGCGACGCCCAAGCGGCGACGCTTCCCAAGGGCACGCACTTCCCGGCCAAGGCCAAGCGGGTCATCTACCTGTTCCAGGCCGGCGGCCCTTCCCAGTTCGAGACGCTCGACCCGAAGCCCCTGCTCCGCGAGAAGCATACCCAGCCGCTGCCTGACTCCGTCCGCCAAGGCCAGCGCCTGACCGGCATGAGCGGCTATCAGGCGACGCTCCCGCTCGCCGGTTCGTTCGTCGACTTCAAGAAATACGGCAAGAGCGGCGTCGAATACAGCGACCTCCTCAGCCACACGGGCGAAGTCGCCGATGACCTCTGCGTCATCCGGACGATGCATACCGAGGCCATCAACCACGATCCGGCCATCACTTTCTTCTGCTCCGGCAACCAGGTCGCCGGCCGGCCGTCGATGGGCGCCTGGGCTTCCTACGGATTGGGCAGCATGAACGAGAACCTGCCGGCCTTCATCGTGCTGGTCTCTCAGGACTCCACCAAGGACCAGCCGCTCTACTCCCGCCTCTGGGGTTCCGGCTTCCTTCCCTCCGAACACCAAGGCGTGCAGTTCAAGGCCGGCAAGGAACCGGTGCTCTTCCTGACCAACCCGGAAGGCGTCTCGCCGCACGCCCGCCGCGGCATGCTCGATGCCCTCGGCAAGCTCAACGCCGATCAGCGAGCCACCGAGCTCGACCCCGAGGTCGACGCGCGACTGGCCCAGGCCGAGATGGCCTACCGCATGCAGACGAGCGTGCCGGAAGTCGCCGACCTCTCGAAGGAATCGCCCGCCACGCTCGCGATGTACGGCGACAGCGTGACCACCCCCGGCTCCTTCGCCGCCAACTGCCTGCAAGCCCGCCGTCTCATCGAGAAAGGCGTCCGTTTCGTGCAGCTCTTCCACCAAGGATGGGATCAGCACGGTGGCCTTCCCGGCGGCATCAAGCGCCAGTGTAAGCAGACCGACCAGGCTTCGGCTGCGCTCATCAAGGACCTTAAGCAACGTGGCCTGCTCGAAGACACGCTCGTCATCTGGGGCGGCGAATTCGGCCGGACGGCCTACAGCCAGGGCAAGATCACCAAAGACACCTATGGTCGTGACCATCATCCGCGTTGCTTCAGCCTCTGGATGGCGGGCGGCGGGGTGAAAGGCGGCCATGTGCACGGCCAGACCGACGAGTTCGGCTATAACATCGTCAAGGACCCGGTGCACGTGCACGACCTCCATGCGACGATGCAGCACCTGCTCGGCGTCGACCACGAACGTCAGACCTTCAAGTTCCAAGGCCGCTATTACCGCCTGACGGACGTCGCGGGCAACGTGGTCAAAGCGGTGATTGCCTAAGCAGGACCTCTCCTTCAGAAGTGGCGCGATGTCTTTCGCCACGCAGGCACCCGCTTCCGCCGTCGCTTCGCGGTCGTTCCGCTTCTACCTGGCCTCGATCGTCCTGGGCACCCTCGCCATCCAGATCCAGAACGTAGCGGTCGCGTGGCAGGTGTTCCGCCTCACCAAGGACGATGGCGATAACGCCGCCCTGGCCTTGGGTGCGATCGGCTTGGCCGAAGTGATTCCCTTCGTGAGCGCGGTGCTTTTCGCCGGGCATGTGGCGGACACGAACAATCGCCGACGCATCGCCATCGGCGCCCTGACCGCGATGATGGTCCTGAGCTGGTTCCTGTTCCTGCCCGAGTTCCTTACCGCACGCTGGGCCCAGCTCACGGTCATCTATGCGGTCATCGTCCTCGGAGGCCTGGCTCGCAGCTTCCTCACCACGGCCCGCCAGGCCCTCATCGCCGAGCTCCTTCCCCGCGAGCTGATCCCGGGCGGCGTGCGCTGGCGCAACACCCTCTTCGAGCTCGCCTGCGTCATCGGCCCTGGCTTGGCCGGCCTGATGGTCTGGCTGGGCGAGAAGAACGGCTTAGCCCACGCGGAGAACGTCGCTTATGCGGCGACGGCCCTTTGCTTCGGCGCGTCGCTCGGCCTGACGTTCATCTTGCGGACGACGCAGAGCCTCCAGACGCGTCGACCCGAACCCATCTTCGTCAGCCTCCGCCAAGGGATCGATTTCATGCTCAGCCAGCGCATCATGCTCGGCGCTTTTACCATGGACTTGTTCGCGGTGCTCCTCGGCGGGGCCGTGGCGTTGCTCCCGATCTTCGCCGACATGCTGCAGGTCGGCGCGTTCGGCTTCGGACTGCTTAGGGCGGCCTCCTCGATCGGTGCCGTGCTGATGTCGCTTTACCTGATCGTCCGGCCTCCGCTCGATCATGCAGGACGCTCGCTCTACGGTTCGTTCGCGGTCTTCGGCCTGAGCACCATCGGCTTCGCGCTCTCGATCGCCCTCGCCGACGCGCTGGGCCTGAGCCTCCACGGAGCTTTCGTCTTTTCGTTCGTCTTCCTGCTCCTTGCCGGCGCGGCCGACGCGGTGAACGTCATCATCCGGCAGACCATCCTCCAGACGAGCGTCCCGCCCGAGATGATGGGCCGCGTCTCGGCGGTGACGGCGGTGTTCATCGGCTGCTCCAACGAGCTCGGCATGGCCGAGTCTGGCCTGGCCGCCAGGCTGATGGGGACGGTCAACTCCGTCGTCTTCGGCGGCGTCGCCACCTTCGGCGTGATGGCCCTGACGCACTGGAAGTTCCCCGAGATCTGGAAGCTGAAGAAAGTCGGCCAGGAGCCGGCCTCCTGACCTGCTTGGGCTTGTGTCAGCCCCCGGGGATGTCTCTTATCGGGACACCCCTATGAAGCTCCTCCGCCTGCTCCCCTGCCTGCTGGCCATCAGCCTGCTTGGCGCCGAACCCAAGAAGCCCGACTACGACTCCCAGTACGTCCTCGGTCCTGACTCCCAGGAAAAGGAAGGCGTGCCGAAGGGCACGGTCACGGAATACGAGATGACCGACTCGAAGGCCTTCCCGGGTTACGGCCGCAAGTGGGCGCTTTACGTCCCCAAGCAGTATGATCCGACCAAGGAAGCCTGCCTGATGATTTTCCAGGACGGCCTCGGCTACGCCAGCCGCAACGGCCAGTGGCGCGTGCCGGTGGTCTTCGACAACCTCATCGCCCAAGGCAAGATGCCGGTGACCGTCGCCCTCTTCATCAACCCAGGGTTCATCCCGGACCCCAAGAAGCCGAACGGCAAGGACGCCAAGGGCAAGCCCCTCGGCAAGTCCAACCGCTCCTTCGAGTATGACAACGTGACGGACCTTTACCCGAAGTTCCTCGTGGAAGAGATGATCCCCCTCGCCGAATCCAAGGGCGTGAAGATCTCCAAGGACCCGCTGCGCCGCGGCATCGCCGGCGCCTCCTCCGGCGGCATCTGCGCCTTCAACGCCGCCTGGCAGCGTCCGGAATCCTTCAGCAAGGTCTTCACGACGATCGGCAGCTTCACCAACATCCGCGGCGTGATCAGCGCCCGCGAACACGAGAAGGATCCGCATCGCCCGATCGAAAAGGGCGGCAACCTCTACCCGCAGATGATCATGGACTCCCCGAAGAAGAACATCCGCATCTTCTCGCAGGACGGTTCGCATGACCTGACCAACGAGTTCGGCGTGTGGCCCGAGGCCAATCAGAAGATGGCCGACGCCTGGAAGGCCAAGGGCTATGACTATAAGTTCGTGATGGGCGAAGGCACGCACAACGGCCGTCACGGCGCCCAGCTCCTGCCCGAAGCCATGACCTGGCTCTGGCGCGACGTCCGCTGAACCCATGCGCCTCTTCTCTCTCTGCCTGCTCGGTTGCGGCGCCCTCGCGGCGGCGGAGCCCGTTTTCCAGCCGCTGCTCGATCCGCAGCTCTCCGGCTGGGAGAAGTGGCTCGGACCGGTCCATCGCGCCTACGATCTGCCGGGTTATGTCCGCGGCGCCAAACCGAAGGACGACCCGGTGCTGGGCCTGAACAACGACCCGCTCAAGGTCTTCACGACCCGCCAGCAGGACGGGGAGACGATCCTCCACATCAGCGGTCAGGTCTTCGGCGCGCTCACGACGCTCAAGTCCTTCGACAACTTCCACCTGAAGACGGAACAGCGTTTCGGCGAGAAACG
>RGES01000008.1 GCA_009917805.1 Verrucomicrobiota bacterium | reverse complement strand
CAAGACCGTCGCCGAGAACCTCGCGCACGTCGGCAGCTACGCCACCGACCAGGACGTCGTCCGTCCCTTCTCCAACCCGATCAAGCCCGACAGCCACCTGCGCATCCTGCGCGGCAACCTCGCCCCCGAAGGCTCCGTCGCCAAGATCTCCGGCAAGGAAGGCAACGCCTTCACCGGCAAGGCCATCGTCTACGAGTCCGAAGAAGCGTCGCTCCGCGGCATCCTCGACGGCGAGGTCAAGGACGGCCATGTGATCGTCATCCGCAACGAAGGCCCCAAGGGCGGCCCCGGCATGCGCGAGATGCTCGGACCCACCAGCGCCGTCATGGGCAAGGGCCTCGGCAAGACCGTCGCGCTCATCACCGACGGGCGTTTCTCCGGCGGCTCCCACGGTTTCGTCGTCGGCCACATCACCCCTGAGGCCGCCGTCGGCGGCGTCCTCGCGGTGGTCAAGAACGGCGACACCATCACCATCGACGCCCAGAAGAACGAGATCAACCTGGACGTGCCGGCCGCGGAGATCGCGACCCGCCTGAAGTCGTGGAAGGCCTCGCCCTGCAAAGAGAAGCGCGGCACCTTGGCCAAATACGCCAAGCTCGTGTCCTCGGCTTCCGACGGCGCCATCACCGACGGCGACTGAGGGATTTACTGAGGGGAAATGAAAGGGCGGACGCCACGGCGGGCCGCCCTTTTTGTTGCCAAGGTGGGTCGCGACGGGAAAAACTGCCCTACCGTGGCCCACTCCTTCGACCTCTTCCGGAAGCACCTCCAGAACTTCCCCGAACTCGGCATCGCGCTCGACTTCAGCCGCGCGCCCGCCCCGGCCGGCTTCGCCGAGAAGATGGCTCCGGCCATCGCCCGGGCCTTCGCCGACATGGCCGCGCTCGAAAAGGGCGCCGTCGCCAACCCGGACGAGAAGCGCATGGTCGGCCACTACTGGCTCCGCGCCCCTGAGCTTGCGCCGGACGCGAAGATCGCCGCCGAGGTGAAGGCCGCCGTCGACGCCATCGCCGCCTTCGCCGCGCAGGTCCACGCCGGCCAGGTGAAAGGCTCCGCCGGCAAGTTCACCGACCTCCTCTGCATCGGCATCGGCGGCTCGGCCCTCGGCCCGCAGTTCGTCGCCGACGCGCTCGGCGGCAAGGCCGACCAGCTCCGCGTCCACTTCATCGACAACACCGACCCCGACGGCATCGACCGCGTGTTCGACACGCTGGGTGGCCGTCTCGGCACCACGCTCGCGATCGTGACCTCGAAGTCCGGCAGCACGCCCGAGCCGCGCAACGGCCAGCTCGAAGCCGCGCTGCGCTGGAAGCAGGCCGGCCTCTCCTTCCCCGCCCACGCCGTCGCCGTCACCGGCGAAGGCAGCCAGCTCGACAAGGTCGCCGTCGCCGAGCAGTGGCTCGCCCGCTTCCCGATGTGGGATTGGGTCGGCGGCCGCACGAGCGAGATCGGACCGGTCGGCCTCCTTCCCGCCGCGCTGCAAGGCATCGACATCCGCGGCCTCCTCGAAGGCGCCCGCGCGATGGATGCGCTCACCCGCGTGCCGGACGCGCAGAAGAATCCCGCCGCCGCGCTCGCGCTCGCCTGGCATCACCTCACCGAAGGCCGCGGCACCAAGGCCATGGTCGTCCTGCCTTACAAGGACCGCCTCCTGCTCTTCTCCCGCTACCTCCAGCAGCTCGTCATGGAGTCGCTCGGCAAGGAACTCGACCTTCAGGGACGCAAGGTCCTCCAAGGCCTGACCGTCTACGGCAACAAGGGTTCGACCGACCAGCATGCCTACGTGCAGCAGCTCCGCGACGGTGTGAATAACTTTTTCGCCGTCTTCATCGAGGTCCTCAAGGACCGCGAAGGCAGCTCCTTGGAAGTCGAACCCGGCGTGACCTCGGGCGACTACCTCCAGGCCTTCCTGCTCGGCACCCGCGAGGCCCTGTCCGGCAGCGGGCGCGCCAATATCACCATCACCATCCATCAGGTGGACGCCCGTTCCGTGGGCATGCTCATCGCCCTTTTCGAGCGGGCCGTCGGCCTGTACGCCAACCTCCTCGGCATCAACGCCTACCACCAGCCCGGCGTCGAGGCCGGCAAGAAGGCCGCCTCGGAGACCCTGAAAGTCCGCGCCGCCGCCCTCGCCGCCCTGGCCAAGTCCAAGGGCAAATGGCTCTCCGTCTCGCAGGTTTGCGAGGAAATTGCACTTGAGGGGCAGGAAGAATTGGTGTTTAAAGTCCTCCTGCACGTTTCGTCCAACCCCGGTGCAATCTCCCGTCAGGAATCTCCTGATCCCGGGAAGACCCTCTTCAGCCATTCTTAACCCCCCATTCCCCTACCCCATGAACAAGAAGCTCAATGCCTTCCTCCGCATCCTGACCGTCGTCGCCGCCGTGGCCGCCGTGGTCTTCGCCTTCCTCCTGAAAGGCAAGATGGACGCCGCCCTGACCAAGACCGCGTGGGCCGTGGCCGACGCCGAAGTCAAGGCCGGCAAGGACTATGACGCCCGCATGACCTCCCTCGCCGGCGTGCAGGGCATCCTCGACGGCAAGCGCAAGGCCATCGCCGACCTCGAACTCGCCAAGAAGGACCTCCAGGCCGACGTCGCCGACAAGAAGACCAAGATCGAAGGCCTCACCGCCGCGAACACCGCCCTCGAAGGCGAACGCGCCGAACTCACCCGCAAGCGCGACGAACTCGCCGCCCAGCTGACCGACGCCAACAGCAAGAAGGACGGCGCCGAAGCCGCCCTCGCCTCCGCCAAGGAAGAACTCGTTAAGGCCACCGAGAAGGCCGCCGCCATGTTCACCAAGGAACAGCTCGCCGAAAGCGAAACCAAGGCCACCAAGGCCGAAGAGAAGGCCGAGCTCATCAGCGGCAAGTACCGCGCCCTCCACGCCAAGGTCTCCCGCGCGATGGACAACAACCCGGCTCCTTTCGGCTTCGCCAGCGACCCTCTCGGCGAGCCCGCCAAGCCGGGTGAAGCCGCCCCGGCCGTCGCCGTCGCCGAAGCCGCTACCGAAACCATCCTGACCAACGTCCTCGCCCTCGACTCCGATTCCGGCATCGTCGCCTTCTCGGTCGGCGAAGCCAACGGCATCCAGGCCAAGGCCATCTTCGACGTGAAGGTCGCCGGCAAGAAGGTCGGCAAGGTGCAGATCTCGACCGTCAAGGGCGTGATCTCCTTCGGCCAGCTGCAGCCTGACAAGGAACTCGATATCCGCGCCATCTCCAAGGCCGGCTCGGTGTCCCTCGTCCCCTCCACCAAGCTCGCCGTCAACTGATGTCCGGCCGCACGCTCATCGCCTTCGTGGCCTTCGCCTGCCTGCTGGGCCTGGCCGGCTGCGAGACCGTCGAGAAGCCGGCTGACTCCATGCTGCCTCAGTCCCAGCCCACCGGCTGGCAGGGCGGCATCCCGGGCGTTTCCACGCCGGGTTCCGGCTACCGCCGCTGATGTCGTCCGCCGACGCAGGCGCCTCCGGCCGTCCGCAGGGACCGGCCGGCAGGCTCTGGGTCGTCGCGACGCCGTTGGGCAACCTCGGCGACATCACCGCGCGCGCCCGCGAAGCCATCGCGGAGTGCGACCTGGTCGCGTGCGAAGACACGCGCGTGACCGGCGGCCTCCTGCGTCACCTCGCGATCTCGAAGCCGATGCTCGCCTATCACGAGCACAACGAGAAGGACGCCGCCGTCCTGATCGCCGACAAGGTCGCCGGCGGCGCGAAGATCGCCCTCATCACCGACGCCGGCACGCCCGGCATCAGCGACCCCGGCTTCCGCGTCACCCGCGAGTGCCGACGCCGCGGCCTGACGGTGACGCCCTTGCCGGGTCCCTGCGCCATCGTGGCCCTGCTCTCCGCCTCCGGCCTGCCGACCAACGCCTTCCGCTTCGTCGGCTTCCTGCCGCCCAAATCCGCCGCCCGCCGCCGCTTCCTGGAAAGCCTGAAAGAAGCGGATGAGACCGTCGTGCTGCACGAGTCCTGCCACCGCATCGGCGACTTCCTGGACGAGATGCTCGAGATCCTCGGCCCTGACCGCGTCGTCTGCGTCGGCCGGGAGCTGACCAAGCTGCATGAGACGATCCGCACTTCGGCCCTTTCCACGCTCGTGCCCGCGATGAAGGCCGGCTCGCTGAAGGGCGAATTCACCGTGGCGATCGCCCCGGCCGGCTTCGCGCTCTGAGCCCGCTTATCGCGGGTTGACCAAACCGCCCCGTCGGCCGCATCCTTGCGACCAATGGCGGGTTTCGACGACAGTCTGGTCCGCGAGTATTTCGAGATGAACGGTTTCTTCGTGCGCCAGTCGCGCAAGTACGCCGTCCAATCCCGCAGGAAACGCGCCGACGAAGAAGGCGACCTGCTGGTGATCAACCCGGCGCCGCAACGCGGAGGCGAGACCCCCTTCCAGCTCTTCAGTTCGGACCTGCCGAAACTCGGCGCCGCCGTCGTCGCGGTGAAAGCCTGGCACACGACCAAGGCCATCACGCCCACGATGATCAAGAAGGGCGACCTGCTGGAGTTCGTGCGCAAGGAAGCCGTCGAAGCCGCCAAGGAGGCCTTCGCCGACCTCACGCCGACCGAAGGCCAGCCGCTCGCGAAAGTACTCGTGCTGCCCGGCATCCCGGCCACGGAGCCGCAGCGCTCCGAGAGCATCACCCTGCTCCGCGACAGCGGCGTCGACCACGTCCTGACCTTCCGGACCATCTTGGAGAACCTCGTCCAAGCGGTGGAATCCAACCAGAGCTACGCGAAATCCGACACGTTGCAGTTGCTCCGCCTGCTCCGCGTCTACGATATGGTCAAAGCTGCCCAGCTCGAGCTGTTCGGCAGCGCCAACCCACCGAAGTGATCCACCCTTCCGCCCAGGTCCATCCGTCCGCCCGACTCGCCCCCGACGTCGAGATCGGTCCGTTCGCGATCGTCGAAGCCGGCGCGACGCTCGGCGCCGGCTGCCGCCTCGCGGCCCACGCGATCGTGAAGGCGCGCGCCGAACTCGGCGCCGGCGTGCGCGTCGACCACTTCGCGGTCGTCGGCGGCGATCCGCAGGACCTCTCCTTCGATCCCGCCACCGACTCCGGCACGCGCATCGGCGACCGCACGGTGATCCGCGAACACGTCACGGTCCACCGCGCCACCAAGGCCGGCGAACGCACGGTCATCGGCGCGGACGGTCTCCTGATGGCCGGCAGCCACGTCGCGCATGACTGCGTGCTCGGCGACCACGTCATCCTGGCCAACGGCTGCATGCTCGGCGGCCACGTGCACGTCGGCGACCGCGCGTTCGTCAGCGGCGGCGTGGCGGTGCACCAGTTCTGCCGCATCGGCGGCGGTGCGCTCGTCTCCGGCAACGCCGTCATCACCGAAGACGTCCCGCCCAACGCCCTGGCCCATGGCCGCAACCTGATCGCCGGACTCAACCTCATCGGCCTGCGCCGTCGCGCCGTGCCGGCTCCGGCCGTCGCGGAGATCAAGCGCGCGTACCACGCGGTCTACGCCACGCACGGCGCCTGCGCCACGCTCGCCCAGAAGGCGCTCGACGAAGGCGATTACCGCACGCCGGAAGCCCGCGACTTCCTCAACTTCTTCCTCGGCGGCAAGCGCGGCCGCTTCGTCTCGCCCGAATGAGCGCCTTGCCCATCGCCGTCACCTGCGGAGATCCGGCCGGCGTCGGCCCGGAACTGCTCGCGAGCTGGCTCCAAGCCCATCCGGCACAGGCGGCCTCGGTCGTGCCCATCGGCCCGGCCGACTGGATCGCCCAGCTCGGCCAAGGCCTCGCGGTGGGCCCCAAGGATTTCGTCACCCGTCCCGGCCAGCCCGACGACGCCGGTCAGCTGATCGCGATCGAAGCGATGGAGCTCGCCGCCCGCGGCGCTACCGGCGGTCGCTTCGCCGCCGTCGTCACCGGACCGGTGAACAAGAAAGGCCTGGCCGGCGTGGGTTACGTTTTCCCGGGGCAGACGGAGTTCTTCGCTTCGCGCTGGAGCGGCGAGCCCGTGATGGCCTTCGCCGGCGGCAAGATGACCGTGGGGCTCGTCACCTGGCACATCCCGCTGGCGAAAGTACCTCGCGCCGTCACCGGCGCCGCCGTCCGTCGCACCGTCCTCGCGCTGATCGCCTTGCGGACGAAACTCGGCGACCGTCGTCCGCGCATCGCGGTCTGCGGACTCAATCCGCATGCCGGCGAAGGCGGCCTGCTCGGCAAGGAAGATGACGCCGTCATCCGACCCGCCGTCGAAGCGCTCCGTGCCGAAGGCCATGACGTCGTGGGCCCGCTGCCGGGAGACACCGTCTTCCACCGCCACCTGCAGGGCGAGTTCGCGGCCGTCGCCGCGATCTACCACGACCAAGGCCTCGCGCCGCTGAAGGCCGTGGACTTCTCGACCTCGGCCAACCTCAGCCTCGGGCTGAAGCATGTGCGCACCAGCCCCGACCACGGCACCGCGTACGAGCTCGCCGGCCAAGGCAAGGCGGACCGCGGCAGCTTCGATTCGGCGATGCGGCTCGCCCGCGTGCTTTCCGCCTGATGCGCCCGCTGCTGCTCTGGCTCGCGACCTGCCTGACGCTGAGCGCGAGCGGACAACGCATCGCCAGCTACAGCCCGGGCGCTACGCAGACGTTGCTCGATCTCGGCTGCGCGGAGGAGATCGTAATGGCGACCCGCTGGTGCCCGTTGCCGAAGGATCATCCGGCCGCGCGGGACGCCGACGTCTTCCTGCCTGACCTCGAGCGGTTGCTGAAAGCCAAGCCCGACCTCGTGATCCTGCCGCGCATGGCGAATCCGCTGTGGGCGGAAAAATGCGCGAAGGCCGGCCTGCGCACCGTCGTGCTTCATCCCGAAGCGCGTGACTCAGTCCGGAAAGACATCCTCCTGCTCGGCGAGGCGACCGGGCATGCCGACCAGGCGAAGCATCTGGCCAGCGGCCTTGTCGCACCGACGAACAAAGCGCCCCGCACAATCATCGTCGTCTGGGATGGAGTCATGGCCGGACCGGAAAGTTATCTGGCCGAGACATTGGCCGCCGCCGGCCTCAAGTCGGCCTTGGGCCAAGGCACATGGATCAAGTTCGACTGGGAGTTGCTCGCTGCCGCGAAGCCCGACGTCGTGCTCTGGGTACAGGACTCCCGAACGGACGGACCCATCGAAGCCAGCCCCGGCAAAGCCAACGAAATGGGGAAAATCCCAGCCATCCGCGACCTAAGCTGCCTAAAAAACCATCACATCTATCAGGTGAACAGTGGTAGCAACTGGTTGCCTGGCAGCGGGTTAACAAAAACCATTGGCGGCCTCACCGGCGTCCGATCCGCCATCGCAGAGTAGGGTGACTCCCTGCGGCCGAATTCGTCCGGCCGATTGACTTAGCCAAGATATCGGCGACCATATCCGTCCACCATGAACTCCAAGTTCCTCAAGCTCCTCACTCTCACCGTCGGCATCCTCGCCCTCTCCGCCGCCTTCGTCAGCGCCGAAGAAAAGAAGGGTGACGGCAAGTGCCCCAACTGCCCTTGCGAAAAGGAAAAGCCCAAGGCCATCGTCTCGGAAGAGCCGAAGAAGGACGACGGCAAGTGCCCTTGCGAGAAGGAAAAGCCCAAGGCCATCGTCGCCGGCGACGAAGAGAAGAAGGACGGCAAGTGCCCCTGCGAGAAGGAAAAGCCGAAGGCCTAACTACCTCGCTCCAGGCGATCAAAGGACGAACCACCCGGTTCGTCCTTTTTGTTGGTTCAGAACGCCAGCTTCAGCTCGGCGCGCACGAACGACGGGAAGTCGTCATGCACCGCGAAGCCGCGGCGGGCGGCCTCCAATAGCTCTTCGGGCTTGGCGGCGCCGCTGCGCATCGCGCAGGAACGGATGCCCGCGTTGAGGCCCGCGTCCCAGTCGCTGACGCGATCGCCGGTCATCCAGCAGCGCGCGGGGTCGAGGCCATGCTCGGCGATCTTCTCGAGGATGAAGCGCGGGCTCGGCTTGCGGTAGAGCGAAGGTTCGTCGGGGCGTTCCGGCGCGGCCTTGATCTCCAGGATGCCGGGGGCCGGCAACGCGAGCAACTCGAGCATGCGGCGATTGCAGGCCTCGTACTGGTCCCAAGTGAAGATGCCGCGGTTGATACCGCTCTGGTTCGTCAGCACGAAGAGACGGTAGCCGGCATGCAGGCAGGCCTCCAGGGCGGGCTTCACCCCCGGAATCAGCTCAATCTGGTCCTCCCGGCAGGTATGGTGATGGTCGCGGATGAGGTTGCCGTCGCGATCGAGGAAAAGGGCGGGATGGCCGGGCATCCGGCCAGCCAAACAAACCTGCCCACAATCGCAAGGGAATGGAAAGGGGGCTTGACCGAGGGGGCGGGAGGGGTAGAACCGACCCTCATCCAAGCGTAGAACCATGGCCAATCCGAAACGTAAACAGTCCAAACGCCGCAGCCGACTCCGTCGTGGCGCCAACCAGTTCCGCGCCCCGAAACTCGTCAAAGACGCCGAATCCGGCGCTCTTCGTCGCTCCCACCGCGTCGACCCCACCACGGGCAAGTACCGCGGTCGCCAGGTGCTGGACACCGGAGCCTAAGCTCCCCCCCGGGCTCAGCCCGATCGCATGAGCGAAGCCACCCCGAAGAAAGGCCACCGTATCGCCCTTGATTGCATGGGCGGCGACATGGGCCCTTCGGAAGCCGTGGCCGCCGCCGCCCTCGCCTTCAAGGAGGGCATCATCGGTCCGGACGACACCTTGGTGCTCGTCGGCCATGAGGACAATCTGCGCATGCTCGCCTCCGAGCATCGCGCCCTGAAGAACGCCCGCGTCAGCTTCCGCCACGCCGCGACGATCGTGGCGCCGGACGACGCCCCGATGGCCGTCCTGAAATCCAAGCGCGACTCCTCGATGGTCATCGCCCTCGAGATGCTCAAGGCCGGCGACGTCGACGCCGTCGTCTCGACCGGCAACACCAAGGCCCTCGTCGCCGCCGGCACCATCAAGGTCCGCCCGATGGAAGGCGCCGAACGCCCCGCCCTCGCGGCCATCATGCCGCGACGCGAAGGCCATTTCATCATGCTGGACGTGGGCGCCAACCCTGAGGCCACGCCCGCCCAGCTGCTGCACAACGCCGTCCTCGGCTCCATCTACGCCCAGAGCGCCCTCGGCATCGCCAGCCCGCGCGTCGGCCTCCTGACGGTCGGCACGGAAGAAGGCAAAGGCGGCCCGCGCATCAACCGCACGCACGCCCTGCTCAAGGCCATGGGCGAGCGCATCAACTACGTCGGACCCGTCGAAGGTTTCGACGTCTTCGGCGACGCCTGCGACGTGGTCGTCACCGACGGCTTCACGGGCAACGTGATCCTCAAGACCCTCGAGGGCCTCGTGTACATGGTGCGCGACATGGTCGGCAGCAAGGTGAAGAGCAATCCGGTCTACCTGGCCGGCGGCATCGCCATGTTCCCGCTCCTGCGCGACCTCAAAGGCAAGCTGAAGCCCGAGCGTTACGGCGGAGCGCCGCTGCTCGGCCTGACCGGTCTCGTCATGAAGGCCCACGGATCGAGCAATCGACAGGGCATCGCCAGCGCCATCCGCCTGGGCTTGGAAGCCCTCGGTCACGGCGCCGGTCATCGCATGCTGACCTCGCTGGCCGAGGCGAATGCGGTGATTTCCTCCACCCCGGAGGAAGCCTGAGGTTTTAGTGTTCCCTTCCCCGCCCAAGGGGTCTTTTCTCACGCATCGATGAGCAGCGCTGAGCTTTCAGTCTTCATTCGGGCCATCGGGGTCCACACCCCGGAACGCACGCTCAGCAATGCCGAACTGTCCACGATGGTGGACACCTCGGACGAATGGATCAAGACCCGCTCCGGCATCGCCGAACGCCGCATCGCCGGCCCCGGCGAGAACCCCTCGGACATGGGCGCCAAGGCCGCCGCCAAGGCCCTCGGGCGCGCCGGCGTGTCGCCGGACGACGTCGACCTGCTCATCGTCGCCACGATGACGCCGGACGTCCCCTTCCCCTCCACGGCCTGCCTGCTCCAGGCCAAGCTCGGCCTCCGTCGCGACATCCCCTGCTTCGACGTCGCCGCCGCCTGCTCGGGCTTCGTCTACGCGCTCCAGGTCGCCAAGGACATGATGCGCTCGGGCGCCTACCGCCGCGCCCTGGTGGTCGGCGCGGAAAAGCTTTCGAGCGTGGTGGACTGGTCCGACCGTACGACGTGCGTGCTCTTCGGCGACGGCGCCGGCGCGGCCCTCCTGGAGACCACGACCGAACCGAAGGTCGGCCTCCTCGGCAACCTCCTCGGCGCGGACGGCAACAACGCCGAGCTCCTGCATTGCGCGGCCGGCGGCTCCGCCGCGCCGGCCACGGCCGACTCGCTCCGCGACGGCAAGCACTTCCTCCGCATGAACGGCAAGGAAGTCTTCCGCCATGCCGTGCGCGTGATGGCGGAATCCTGCGAACGCGTCCTCGCCAAGTGCGACGTGAAGTCCGAGCAGGTCGCGTGGTTCATCCCGCACCAGGCGAACATCCGCATCCTCGAGGCCGTCGCGAGCCAGCTCAACGTGGGCATGGACCGCTTCCCCTCCAACCTCGACCGCTACGGCAACACGTCCGCGGCCTCGATCCCTCTCGCGCTCGAAGAAGCCTGGGCCGCCGGCAAGATCAAGCACGGCGACCTCGTGCTGATCGTCGCCTTCGGCGCCGGCCTCACCTGGGGCGCGACCCTTCTCCGCTGGCATGAACCTACCCGCTAAATCCCTCCTCGCCGTCGCGCTCCTGCTCGGCCCCCTCGCCCACGCGGAATACGTCCGCTTCGAAGGCGCATGGCGCGTCAAGCCCGGCACGTCGAACGACGTCGCGCCCGCCTCCCGCCTGCCCATCGTCCTGCTCGCCATGAACCACGCCTCCCAGACCGCCGAGAAAGGCGACGAAGGCGCGGCCCTCAAGGAGTGGTCCGTGATCGGCGAAGCCAACGCCGGGACCGAAGCCGAAGCGGTCTCGCTCCTCGAACGCGCCCGCCTGCATGCGGCCCGTCATGAATTCGAAAGCGCCACCGAACTGATCGACGACCTCTACGCCCGCCACTCGAGCTTCGCCGGTTTCGGCGACGCCGTGAAGCTGCAGTTCGAGATCGCGAACCGCCTCGCCGCCGGCGAACGCCGCAAGCTCGGCGGCTGGTTCCCGTGGTTCCGCGATCCGGAAGGCGCCATCGCCCTCTGGCAGAAGACCCTGCGCCTCGCGCCGAACGGACCTTACGCCGACGAATGCCTCATCCGCACCGCCCGGCTCGGCCAGGAACGCGGCCTGGATTCCAAGACCGCGGAAGCCCTCGAACGCCTCGTGAGCGACTATCCGACCTCGAAGTTCGCCGCCGAAGCCCTCGAGATGCTCGCCACCCTGCGCGCCAAGGAATCGCTCGGGCCGGCCTGGGACCAGGCCACCACGATCGAAGCGGCCGACCACTGGCGTACGCTGGCCGACCAGTTCCCCAACGACCCGCGCGCGAAGCAGGCCATCGAGCAGATCGCCCTCCTCCGCGACCGCGCCGCCCGCGCCCGCCTGAACCTCGCGAAGTTCTACTTCTTCGACCGCAACAACCCCGAAGCGGCCAAGCTGATGGCCAACGCGTGCCGCAACATCGCGCCGGAATCCGCCGCCTCGAAGGAAGCCGAGGAACTCCTCGCCCGCATCCAGAAGGACCCCAATCCGCCGAAGACCTTCGCAGACCGACTGCTCGGCACCTATCCGCGTCCGCGCACCGCCGCGGAAGCCAAGCCCCAGGCCGTCGGAGGGGAACTCGATTCGCTCGGTTTCAAGAAGGAAGAGCCCAAGCCCGCCACGGGAGGAGACCGCCGATGAAGCGCCTCCTCGCCCTGCTCGCCGTCACGCTTCTCGTCGGCTGTTCCGCCTACCACCTCGGCGGCCCCAAACCCGCCTTCCGCAACATCGAGGTCGCCCCGATCCGCAACTCGACCGCGCGCACCGGCACGCACGCCGTGCTGCATGGCAAGATCCTCGAAGCCCTCGCCGGCGACCCGCGCGTGAAGGTCGCCCCCGGCGAGGCCGTCCTCGAGACCGAGATCACGCGCTACCAGCGCGACGGCTTCACCACCAAGACCGGCGACGCCTACGCCTTCACCAGCTTCCGCGTGAGCTTCGATGTGCGCTGCACCCTGACGACCGACGGCGGCAAGCGGGTGCTTTTCAAGGACCGCGTGTTCCGTTCCGTCGCCACGTTGCAGGTCTCGGGCGACCCCGCCGCCGAGGAACTGAGCCTCGGCCCGACGCTCTTCGGCGACATCGCCGCGCAGATCCGCGAAGCCGCGACCACCGCCTGGTAAGCATGAACCCCGCCGTCGTCGCCCCCTCCCTGCTCGCCGCCGATCACGGCGCGTTCGCGCAGGGCGTCCGCACGGTGGAGGAAGCCGGCCTGACCTGGCTGCACGTCGACATCATGGACGGGCACTTCGTGCCCAACATCAGCTTCGGCCCGCAGGTCGTCGCCGACCTCCGTCCGCTGACCAAGCTGCACTTCGACGTCCACCTGATGCTCAGCCATCCGGACCGTTACGTCGACGCCTTCGCCAAGGCGGGGGCCGAACGTCTCACCGTGCACGTCGAGGCCGACCACGACGTCGCCAAGACCCTCGCCGCCATCAAGGCCCGCGGCCTCACGGCGGGCATCGCGATGAACCCCGACGCCGATCCGCGGCGCGTGCTGCCCTACCTGGACGCCGTCGACCTGGTCCTCTGCATGACGGTCTTCCCGGGCTTCGGCGGTCAGTCCTTCATCCCTTCCGTCCTCGACAGCATCCGCTTCATCGCCGCCGAACGCGCGAAGCGCGGCGCGAACTTCCGCCTCGAGGTCGACGGCGGGATCAACGTCGAGACCGGCCGGCGCTGCCGCGAAGCGGGCGCGGACACGTTCGTCGCCGGCACGGCCTTCTTCAAGGCGCCGGACCGCAAGGCCTTCGCGGCCGCGCTGACGGCCTAGGCCGCCGCGGGCGGCGGATCGAGGCGCTCCTGCTTCTCCTTCTGGAGTCGGAGCTGACCGCACGCCGCGTCGATGTCGTGCCCCTTCTCGCGACGCAGCGTCGCGGTCACGCCGAGCGCGCGGAGCTCCTTCACGAAGCGATCCTGGCGCGTCAGGGAAGGACGGACCCAGGGAAGGCCTTCGACCTTGTTGTACGGGATGAGATTCACGTGCGCGTGGAGCTCGCGGGCGATGACGGCGAGCTTCTTGGCCTGCTCCAGCGAGTCGTTGATGTCCTCGATGAGGATGAACTCCAGGGTGAGCATGCGGCCATGCTTGCGGGCGAAGGCCTTGGCCGCGGGGATGAGCTCCTCCAACGGGAACTTCTTGTTCACCGGCATGATCTGGTTGCGGACCTCGTTGGTCGCGCCGTGCAGGCTGATGGCGAGGCGGAAACCCAGCGGCTCCTCGGCGAGCTTGAGGATCTTGGGCACCACGCCGGAAGTGGAGATCGTCACGCGACGGGCGCCGAAGCCGAAGCCCCAGGGGGCGTTGACGATGCGCAGGGCGGCCAGGAGGTTGTCGTAGTTGGCCAGCGGCTCGCCCATGCCCATGACCACGATGTTGTCGAAGGACGCCAGCCCTTCGGCGGCGCGGGCCGGGTCGGCCTTGTCCTCGATGCGGCAGACCTGGACGAGCTGGGAGACGATCTCCCCGACCGACAGGTCGCGCTTCCACCCCTCCAGACCGGAGGCGCAGAACTTGCAGCCGTAGGCGCACCCCACCTGGGTCGAGATGCAGATCGTCCGACGGGACTTCTCCTGCCCCACCCCCTCCATCGGGGCCCGGATGATGACGGTCTCGATCAGGGAGCCGTCCTTGAGGCGCTGAAGGATCTTCTGGGTGACGTCGGAGGAGGCCTTACGCTGGACCAGGGAGGTCGCCTCGAAGTCGTAATGGGCCGACAGCCAGGCCCGGAGATTGGCCGGCAGGTTGGTCATCGCCTCAGGGGTTTCGGCCCGCCGGGGGTACAGCCACTCGAAAACCTGACCAGCCCGGTAGCGAGGATGGCCGTCAGCGACCAAGCGCTCGCCGAGGGTCTCGGGAGTTTCGCCGTGGATTGAGGGTTTTTCGGGCTTAAAGGCCATGAGGGACGCAGGTCGGGAGGGCCGTCGAGGGATAGACCCCAAAGCCCCCCGCCTTCCTGCTTGCAAGTGAGAATTGTTATGCCCAAAACCCACTTTTGCAATGAGCAACAAGGCCCCCAACCCACAAGGTGGTAAAATCAACTCCCTGCAGGCCGCCATCGACTTGGTCGCCACGGGTCAGCCGGCCTTCTGCCTCCACCAAGCCTGGGGTATCGGCGTCATCCGCGCCTACGACGAAGCCACCAAGCGCCTCACCGTCGATTTCCCCGAACAGAACAAGAAGGGTCATGCCATGGACGCCGCCTTCTTCCTCGGCAAGATCGAGGTCATCAATCCCAACGGCGTCGTGGCCAAGGCCTACGCCGACGCCACCAAGGCCGAAATCGCCAATCTGGTCGCCAACGACCCTGCCGGCGTCGTGAAGGCCCTCCTCGCCGAATACCCGACCGGCGAATGCACCTCCTACGCCCTCGAGGCCAACCTCGACCGCATCTACTTCGCCTCCCTGCCCGCCGGCAAGGACCGCGCCACCGCCTTCAAGTCCTGGTGGACCAAGGCCCGCGCCGCCCTCCGCAAGGACCGCGCCATCCTCGTCCCTGAGCGCAAGGGCGGCCTGTACGCCCTCCTCGAAGCCCCCAAGGACCTCGGCGAAGACCTGTTCGCCCAGTACGAAAGCGCCCCGAATTTCGAACGTAAGCTCGTCCTCCTCGAAGAGCTCGCCGACAGCGCCTCCGCAGAGACCCGCTCGGCCGCCACCGCCGCCAACCTCGACAAGGTCTCCGCCGACCTCGCCAAGGAGATCAAGAAGCTCGAGACCGCCCGCAAGCGCGACAACCTCCCCGCCATCCTCGGCGGCATCTGGAACCGCGACAAGTTCTTCCGCTCCGCCGTCGAGAACGTCGAGACCGTCAGCCCGACCGCCTCGGAGATCATCGCCCTCTGCACCGAAAGCGACCTCGCCTTCGTCGCGCTGAACATCCCGCACACCACCGAGAAGATCCGCAGCCTGCTCGACCTCGTGCGCGCCCACCACGGCGACAACTGGGCCGAACGCGCCTTCGACCTGCTCCGCAACCGCGACATCGGCGGCACGAAGAGCGGCTCCGCCAAGCTCGTCTCCGAGTCCATCGCCTACCTCTGCGACCAGGAACTCGCGCCCGTCGTCGCCTCCCGCTTCGCCCAGTGGCTCGAGACCCGCGAACTCCGCGCCCCGGTCATCATCTGGGTCATCAAGAACCGCGACTCCAAGAAGTACGCCGACATCGTCAGCCGCCTGATCAACCCTTCCCTCCTCGGCGCCATCCTGTCGTCCATCGACACGGAGTCCCTCGAGTCCAATTCCACGGCCCGCATCCCGCTCGCCAACGAACTCATCAAGGACAAGGAGCTCATCGCCAACATCCTCGTCCCCGCCGACGGCAAGAAGGCCGACAGCGAGACCATCTTCGACCTCACCCGTACGATGATGAGCAGCCAGGGCTTCGACGAGATGACCAAGAAGGCCCTCCTCTCGCGCCTCGCCAAGATCGAGCCGCACGTCCAGCGCCTCGCCAAGTCCAAGCATTCCGGCTCCGAAGCCGAAGAGAAGGAACTCCTCGTCTCCAAGGCCTCCAAGGAGGAAAAGGAACGTGAGCTCGAGGACATCGTCAAGGTGCGCCTCCCCGCGGTCAAGGAAGCCATCCAGATCGCCAAGGAACATGGCGACTTGAAGGAAAATTCCGAATACAAGATGGCGCGTCAGGACCATGACACCCTCGCCGCCCGCCGCGCCGAGCTCGACGCGCTGCTCAAGAAGGCCAAGGTCACCGACTTCAAGGAAGCCAACACGGACACCATCAGCGTCGGCTCCAGCGTGGTCCTCCGCCGCGGTTCCGACCAGACGGAGATCGCCTACGACCTGCTCGGCGCCTGGGACGGCGAACCGGAGAAGAACATCCTCTCCTACATCTCGCCCCTCGCGAAGCAGTTCCTCAACCATAAGGCCGGCGAGACCTTCACGACGAACATCAACGGCAAGGCCGAGTCCTGGACCGTCGTCCGCATCACCCGCTGGGTCGACAAGCGCTGAGCGCCTGCCGAACGGCCCCCTGACGAAGCCCCGGCCACGGGGCTTCCTCTTTTGACACGGACGCCGGCGCACCCCAACCTGCCCGCATGTCCGACCCTTGGGAAACCCTGCGCCTGCTGGCCGACCCCACCCGGTCGCGCATGCTGCAGCTGCTGCACCGCGGCGAGCTGGCGGTCGGCGAACTTCAGGAAATCCTCGGGCTGCCCCAGTCGCGCATCTCGACCCACCTGGCGCTGCTGCGCAAGGCGCAGTTGGTCGTCGACCGCCGCGACGGCAAGAAATCCTTCTACTCCCTCGCCCGCGACCTGCCCGTGAGCGTCGCCGGCATCGTGGACGCCGCCCTCGCCGCCAGCGCGCGCGAACCGAAGTCCGCCGCGGACCAACGTGCCTTGCAACGGATCGTCGAGAAACGCCGTCAGAAAGCGGAGCAGCACTTCAACCTCGTCGCCGATCGCCTCGGTCGCAACTACTGCCCCGGGCGCTCCTGGGAAGCCATCGGCCAGATGCTGTTCCTGCTCACCCCGAAGGTCCGTATCGCCGACCTCGGCGCCGGCGACGGCACGCTCTCGCGGCTCCTGGCCCGTCAGGCGGAAAGCGTCCACTGCGTCGACAACTCCCCCCGCATGGTGCAGGTCGGCCGGGCGCTGGCCAAAAAGGAGCACCTCCGGAACCTGACCTACGTGCTCGGCAACATCGAGAAAGTCCCCCTGCCCGACCGCAGCATCGACCTCGCCCTGCTCAGCCAGGCCCTGCACCACGCCGAGAACCCCCGGCAGGCGCTGGCAGAGGCCTTCCGCATCCTCAAGCCGGGAGGCCGCCTGCTCATCCTCGACCTGCGCGCCCATCGGTTCGAGAAAGCCCGGGAGCTTTACGCCGACCGCTGGCTTGGCTTCAAGGAAAACGAATTGCACGACTGGATCGAAGAGGCCGGTTTTAGCCAATCCGAGGTCCGGGTGGTCGCCAAAGAGCTCAAAGAACCCTGCTTCGAGACCATTCTGGCGACCGGCCTGAAGCCTGGCGCCTGAGTTATTCACAGGAGCCGCCCCGGGGGGCAAAACCCTCCCCAAGAAGGTCGCCGAAAAGGGGCTTATTGCTTGGCAATCTTCCGGCGTCTGGACTATTTCAGAGCACCCCCGATGCGGAGCGTAACGCTCCCCTCAACCGATGCTTACCAAAGAGTCCCGCACCTATCAATTGGCCAAGGCCGCCTTGCTCGCCGTGCTCATCGCCCTGACGCCCGTCACCGGTGACCTGCGCGCCCAGACCAAGAAGGCCCAACCCGCCGCCGAGAAGAAGGAAGAGCCGCTCTCCATCCTCTACAAGGACGCCGTCAAGAGCTTCGAAGAGAAGAAGTACCGGGAAGCCTTGGCCCAGTTCGAAGAACTCGACACCAAGGCCGTCGACGTCGAACTGAAGCTGAAGGCCGTCCTGTCCTTCCAGAAATCCCTCTGCCACTTCTTCATCAAGGATTGGCCGCGCGCGGAAGCCGAGCTGACCGCCTTCCTCGACAAGTACCCCAAGGGCACGGAGGACTTCCTCTCCGACTCCGACAACCGTCGCGGCACCGCCGAGCTGCTGCTCATCGAAGCCTTCTCCAAGCAGGGCAAATGGGAGCTGGCGCTCGCCCGCCTCGAGAAGATCCGCACCAACACGCTGGCCCGCCCCGAAGAGCGCGTGAACGCGTTCACCCTTTCCGCCCAGATCATCGTCGACCGGGCCAAGAACAGCCAGGAAGACGTGAAGAAGGCCGCCTACTCCCAGGCCATCACGCTGCTCAAGCAGGCCACCGCCGACGGCATCAGCACCCCGGAACGCCGCGAAGCCGCCTACAAGCTGGTCGAGATGTACACCAAGCTCGGCCTGGCCAAGGAAGCGACCCAGCTGAAGAACGAGATCGACGCCAGGAGCAACGGCACGCCCGTCGAGGTCGTCCGCTCCAACTTCCAGCGCCTCGAGATCGGCGACGCCCGCTTCGGCGCCGCCGAATCGGCCGCCGACGAGGCTTTCCGCGCCAACTTCTACCGCGAGGCCCTGACGAACTACCAAGGTACCCTGCGTCGCGCCAACCTCAGCAGCTCGTTCGGCCGCGCCATCGAGGCCAAGCAGAACGAGGTCGAGACGCTGACCAAGAACTTCCCCAAGCCCAACCCCGAGCAGGCCGCCAACATCGAGAAGGCCAAGCAGGAGGTCGCGCAGTTCAAGAAGATCCAGGAGGAGTTCAACGCCAACAAGGACTACGACGCGTTCATCTCCTACCGCATCGGCCTCTGCCTGCTCGAGCTGAAGCGCCCGTGGGAAGCCCACGTGGCGTTCCTCGACATCTTCGAGAACAGCCCCGGTTTCAGCCGCATCTCGGGCGCGTACTACTACCACATCCTCGCCCTGCGTCGCATCGGCCGGAACAACGAAGCCCAGGCGAAGTGCAAGGAGTTCATCTCCAAGTTCCCCAAGGACGACCAGGTCTCCGCCATCGCCCTGATCCTCGGCGACATCTCGCAGGAACGCGAAGAATACCCCGAGGCCATCGAGCATTACAAATGGGTCAAGGCCAACGTGAAGACCCTCACCCCCGAGGTGGAGGAAGAGATCGATTTCCGCATCGCCGCCTGCCTCTTCTCGCAGGTCGACTGGGCCCCGGCCCAGAAGGCGTTCGAAGAGTTCCTCAAGAAGCACGAGCGCTCGCCCGTCCGCCAGCAGGTGCTCTACATGAGCGCCCTCTGCTCCTTCTTCCAGGGCAAGTACAAGGAGACCAAGGCCGATTTCGACAAGTACGAGCAGGAATACCCGAAGGGCCAGTTCATCCCCGACGTCCGCTACCGCCAGGCCATCGTCAAGTTCGGCACCTCGCCCCGTGACATCGCCGGCACCATCAAGCTCTGCGAAGACTGGCTCAAGGACTACTCGAAGAACAACACCGACGAGGTCATCGCCCAGCTGCCCGAGGTCTACACGCTGATCGGCGACGCCAACATCGCCCTCGCCGACGAGATCGACAAGAAGGTCAAGGCCGCCGACCTCGACGTCCGCGCCAACGCCAAGTCCGCCGACAAGGCCAAGTACGTCGAGATCCGCACCAAGTTCGAGAAGGAGAAGGAAGCCGTCACGAACAAGGCCATCGACGCCTACGAGGCCGCCGCCAAGAACGCCCGCACCAACCCGCAGGCCCTGGAATTCGTCCTCGGCGAACTCCGCAAGCTCCTCCCCGGCCGCGGCGAACACAAGCGCATGCGCGACCTGTTCAAGGAGATCTTCGACTGGAACCATAACGACCCGAAGGCGATGACCTACCTCTACGAGGTCATCCGCTCCACCGAACGCATGGGCGACATGCCCGAGTTCGCCGCCGAGTCCGAGAAGGTCCGCAAGGCCTTCAGCG
>RGES01000070.1 GCA_009917805.1 Verrucomicrobiota bacterium | reverse complement strand
CGCGTGGGCCGTGTCGTGGTTGATCTGTTCGGTCTTCAGCGAGCGGACGACGCAGAGGTCGTCGGCGACCGAGCCGATGTGCGGGAAGATATCCGTGAGTTCCATGCCCGACTTGCCCCACTTCTTGAATTCGAAGGAGCCGCCGCGGGCCTTGAGCACGGTGTTCTGGAGCTGGGCGATCTGCTTGCCCTTCGTGAACGACTCCGGGAACGGCTGGCCGTGCAGGCTCTTCAGCACCGGCTTGTTGTCGAAGAGCTCGAGGTGGGGCGGGCCGCCGGCCATGCAGAGGAAGATCACCCGCTTGGCCTTCACCGGCAGGTGCGGTTGCTTGAGGGCGCCTTTCGAGAACTGGGCGGCGTGCAGGTCGCCGAAGCCCGACTTGGCGGCGAGCATCGCGAAGGCGGCGCTGCCGAGGCCGTAGGCGCTCTTGGTCAGGAAGCTCCGTCGGTTGATCGACAGGGCGTGGGCGACGGGGTCGTAAGGGAGCATGGGCTTAGTAGCGGGTGATCGCTTCGTGGGAGTTGAGGAGGACGCGGCAGGCCTGCGTCCAGGCGGCGAGTTCGGCGGGGTCGCCGGCGGGGGTCGGGCTGAAGCCGACCTTCAGCAGCTTGGCGCCTTCGGCAGGGTTGGCCTTATAATAGGCCGTCTGATCGGCGATCAGCTTCTCCAGCGACGGGCGCTCGGAAGGTTTGATGTCGCGACCCATCGCGAGGCGGAAGCCCTGGGCGAGGCGGTCGGCGCCGGCGGGGAGGGCGACCAGTCGGGCGGCCATGGCGCGGGCGGCTTCGACGAAGGTCGGGTCGTTCAGGAGGGTCAGCGCCTGCTGCGGGGTGTTGCTGTAGTTGCGCAGCGCGGTGCACTCGTCGCGCGAAGGAGCGTCGAAGTTGATCAGCATCGGATGCAGGTACATGCGCTGCCAGTGCATGTAGAGGCCTCGGCGCCACTGCTCGGAATCCTTGCTCGCGACATAGGTGCGGTTAGGGAACTGCATCGGCTCGTAATAGCCGTCGGGCTGGTAGGGCTTCACGCTGGGGCCGCCGACGTCTTCGAGGTTGAGCAGGCCGGCGACGAACAGGGCGTTGTCGCGGACGAATTCGGCGTCGAGCCGACGCGGATTCTGCGAGGCGAGCAGGCGGTTGTTGGGGTCGAGCTCCTTGAGCTCCGGACGGAGGCTGCTGCTCTGGCGGTAGGTGCGGCTCGTGACCATCAGGCGGACCATCTTCTTGAAGTCCCAGCCCTTGTCGCGGAACTCGAGGGACAGCCACTCGAGCAATTCGGGATGCGAGGGGAGTTCGCCCTGCGAGCCGAGGTCGTCGAGGCCGGCGCTGAGGCCCGTGCCGTGGAAAATCTGCCACAGGCGGTTCATGACCGTCCGCGCCGTGATCGGGTTGTCCTTGGACGTGATCCAGTCGGCGAGGTCGAGGCGGGTCAGGCGTTTCTCCTCGGTGCTCGTGCGGAGGCCCGGGAGGAACGACGGCGTGGTCGGCAGGACGACCGGGCCGGTCTCGTCGAGGAAGTTGCCGCGAGGCAGCACGCGGACAGTGAGCGGCTTCGTGGCCTGGGTGACCATCGACCAGGCATAGCCGTCGTATTGACGACGGATCGAGGCGTTGAGGGCGCGGATCTTCTCAAGCCGGGGACGGTCGGCGCCGCGGGAGGCGAGGTAGGCGCCGATGTTCGCCGCGGTCGGTCGGGTCTCCTTGGCCGCGGCCAGGCTTTCGGCGGAGGTCACCTTGAGCGGGTCATGATGAGAGAGGGGCGAGACCGAGGTCTTCAGCGTGAGCGCGGCGTTGCACTCGAAATGGATCACGAACTTCTCGTCCGGTTTCAGGCGCACCGGCGTGTCGAGCAGCCAGACCGCATGGACGTCGGCGTCCGGCATCTTCAGCGACCACCCGCTGTTGATGTCGGTCAGCTCGGTGGAGCTGTTATAGCGGGGTTCACGGTGCGAGGCGTCGGCGAGGTGGAAGGCCACCGGGCGTTCCTTGCCCTTGGTGTCGACGATCCCGAAGCGGGCGGTGATATTCGCGGAAGCGCCGGCGGGCAGGGAGCCTTTCGGCAGGTCGACGCGGACCGAGGCTACCGGCGTGCTGACGGCATCGAGCGTGATCGCGAAGTCGTCGCCTTTGGCGACACCCTTCGGCATCTTGAAGGCCGTGTCCGCGAGGAAGGCGGTCGGGGTGGGAGCTTGAGCTTTCTTCGCGGCGACCTTGGCGTCGGTGTTCTTCGCCGGGGCCTTGGCGGCCATCTTGGCGGGCGCCGGGGCGGCGGCGGGCTTGAAGAGGAACTTGCCGCTCGGGGCGAGCAGGCCGTTCGGATGTTCCGCGAGGAAGCTGGCGATTTCCTTCTGCCAGGCGACGAAGTCGGCGGTGTCCGTCGTCTCGGCCACGACGCTTTGGTAGAAGGAGGCCAGCTCGGCGCGAAGCTGGGCGTCTTTCTTCGTGAGGTAGGCGTTCTTGCTGCGGACCTCGGGGTAGAACGGGTGGTCGTTGCCGACGCCTTTGAGTTCCGGTTCCGGCGTGTAGTTATAGTCGGCGTAGACGCCCCACTGCTTCACGTCGGCGAAGAACGACTGAAGCGCGTAGAAGTCGGCTGACTTGATCGGGTCGAACTTATGATCGTGGCATTCGGCGCAGCCGAACGTGCTGCCCAGCCAGGCGTTCGAGACGGAACGCACGCGTTCGGCACCATATTTCGCAAGGTATTCCTTCACCTGGGCGCCGCCTTCGCGGGTCATCATGTTGAGGCGGTTGTAGCCGCTGGCGACCAGCTGTTCTTCCGTCGGATTCGGGAGAAGGTCGCCGGCGAGCTGCTCACGCGTGAAGACGTCGAACGGCTTGTTGCCGTTGAAGGCGTTGATGACGTAGTCCCGGTACGGGAAGATGCGCTGGTTCTGGTCGCCGTGGTAGCCGACCGTGTCGGCGAAGCGGGCCACGTCCAGCCACCAGACCGCCATGCGTTCGCCGAAGCGAGGGGAGGCGAGCAGGCGGTCGACCTGTTTTTCGTAGGCGTCGGCCGAGGTGTCGGCGAGGAACGCCGCGGTCTCGGCCGGGGTGGGCGGCAGGCCGGTCAGGTCGAGGGAGGCGCGACGCAGCAGGCGTTCCTTGGTGGCCTCGGCGGAAGGCGCGATCTTCTTCTCGGCGAGCTTGGCGCCGATGAAGGCGTCGATCGGATTGCGGCCGCCGGCCGGCAGCGCCGGAATGGCGGGCATCTCCAGCGGCTTGTAGGCCCAGTGTGGTTCGTAGACGGCGCCTTGGTCGACCCAGCGTCGGAACAGTTCCTTCTGGGCAGAGGTAAGCGTCTTGTGCGACTCCTTGTTCGGCATCACGTCGTCTTCGTCCTTGGTGAAGAGGCGCTTGATGACTTCGCTTTCGTCGGGCTTGCCCGGGACGATCGCGAGGGCGCCGCTCTTGCCGGCTTTCAGCGCTTCTTCGCGGAGGTCCAGGCGCAGGCCGCCTTTCCGCGATTTCGGGTCGAAGCCGTGGCAATGGAAGCACGTGTCCGACATGATCGGCCGGATGTCGCGATTGAAGCGAACCGTGTCGGCGGAGTCGGCGGCGCCGAGGAGGCCGACGGCGAGCAGAGGGGCGACTAAGGGCAGGACGCGCATGGGGATGTCCTTATGACAACCCTGCCCCCCGGCGGTTTCAACGGATTTCTAGGGAAAGACCCTCAGCGAGCCTGCCAATTGACCGCGTCGATGACGACGTAGCCGTCGGCGCCGTCGTTCGTCACGATGACTTGGGCGTCCTGTGTTCCGGCGAAATCGAAGGTGCCCAACGAGACGAGCCGATCCGCGGGTCCTTTGGCGAGGTTCACGACGCGGTCGGTCTGCCCGCCGGCATGTACGACGCGCACCTTGGCGTTGGTGGCGCGATTGGCGTTCGGCACGATGGCCATGAAGACCTCGTGCTTGCCGGACTTGGGAAGCTTGGCGGCGAAGGTGGCGGACATCGGTCCCTTGGCGCCTTTGCCATCGTGCCGGTAGCCTTCGCCGACGAAGCCCTTGCCGGCCCGGCTTTCGGTCCAGTCGCCTTGGAGTTTCGCTTCGGCATCGTCGACGGTGACGCCGGGCAGGCGGGGTGCCGCCGCGTGGTCATCCGACTCGGCGGGATATTTCGAGAGGTCGACGGCCTTGCTCAGGACCTGACCGTCGGCGAGCAGGCGCGCCTTGAGCGCATCGTAGGGGACATCCTGCACGGCGAGATCGCCGTCGATCGCCAGGGCCGCGGCGGTCGCGGCGGACTGGCCGAGGATCATGAAGACCGGTTCCATGCGGATCGAGCCGTAGGCGATGTGCGAGGCGCTGCAGGCGACCGGGACGAGCAGGTTGGCGGCCTGGCCTTTCTTCGGCACGAGCGCGCCGTAGGCGATCTCGTAGGGGCCGCGCGGGGAGACGCCGATGTCGCCTTCGTTCTGCACGTGGCCTTCGGGCGTGATGTAGCGCTGGGTATTGTGCGAATCGATCATGTACGAACCCATGCCGACCGTCTGAGGGGTCGGCTTGACCTTCGTCAGTTCGTTCTCGGTCATCACGAACGCGCCGACCATGCGGCGAGCTTCGCGGACATAGATCTGATGGGACCAGTTCCCGTTGTCCTTGAATTCGTCCTTCGGAAGGCCCCAGGTGTTCATCTTCGCCTGGACGTCGGCCGGGACGCGCGGGCTCGTGCAGATGAAGTAGAGGAGCCCCTTCTGGTAGGTCTCGTGTTCCTTGATGATTTCCCGGCGGCGCTCGTAGCTGGCTTCGGGGTAGTCGTAGTTGTAGCCGATGTTGTCGAACGAGAAGCCGCCATGGTTGTTCGTGTCGGTCTTGCCGTTCGGGATCAGGTCGAACTTGCCGAAGGTCTCCTTCCAGCCCGCCTCATAGGCGCGGGCGAGCACCTCATATTGTTTCGGATCGTAGCCGGCGGGCGCCGTGAACGGGACGCGGTTCTCGGGGATGTTCGTGAGGCACATCCGGAAGCAGTAGGCTTGGACGCGATGATCGGCTTCGCCTTTGGCGGCTGGCTTCTCCGTCGACACCCGGGCGATCACGCCGCTCTTGGGGTCGCCGGGGATGACGTAGGGGTCGATGGGCGACTTGAGCACGCCGAAGTGGTGGCGGTGGTGCAGCACGCCGACCTGGGAGCCGTTGTGCTTCTCTCCGTAGGTGGCGTTGGCCTCGCGGCCGACATGGTAGCTGACCCCGGCGGCGGCCATGAGGTCGCCCTCGTAGGTGGCGTCGATGAACATCTTCCCAGCGAAAGTCTTGCCTGAAAGCATCGTGATGGCGGCGATGCGACCATCGGCCAGGCGGACGCCCTTGGCGCGGTCGAGCCATTCGTCGCGCAGGACCGGGATCGCGAATTCCTTCACATAATCCTCGAAGACCTTCTCGGCGACGCTCGGCTCGAAAATCCACATCGTGCGTTCTTCCTGGTCCATCGCCACCGTGCCTTGGCCTTTGTTGCCGAAATCTTCGCGCTTCTGGTGCACCCAGGTCTCAGGTTTCTGATAATACTGCCAGACGCGGTGGTAGAAGTTGCGGGAGAGGCCGCCGATGACCGACTTGTCGCCGCTATCGGTGAAACCCAGGCCGCCGCTGCTCAGGCCGCCCAGGTGCTTGTCGGGGCCGACGATGACGACGGACTTACCCATCTTCTTGGCTTGGACGGCGGCGATCACGCCGGCCGCGGTGCCGCCGTAGACGACGACATCATAGGTCTCGGCGGCGGTGAGACGCAGCGCAAGGAGGCAGAGCAGGGAGAGGCGGAGGGGCATGGGGCGAAGGAGGTGTTAGCGGTTTGCGGCTGGCGGTTAGCGGTTAGGAGATGGCACAGGCCAATGCGAGGTTGTGTGTGGGGGCGTGCCTGTCCGTCTCGGTCGGACAAAGGGTCGGCAGGAGGCGTCTGCGATCAGCGGTTGGCGGACTGCTTCGCGATGAAGTTCAGGATCGCGAGGCGGGCCGGATCGTCGAGATTGCGGATGCCATGGCCGACCGTCCCGTGGTCGCGGTCGTCGACGCGCAGCGAATAGTTCTCGGTGTGTCCGGCGGCCTTGAGCGTCGTGACGAAGAACATGTTTTCTTCGGCGCGGCTCAGCATGTCGTTCTGCGCGTAGATCGTGAGGATCGGCGGCAGGGCTTTGCGGATGTAGAACGCCGGCGCGGCTTCGTCGGACGTGATGCCATAGCGGGCCTGGCCACGTTCTTCGCGGACGGTGTAATGGGTGAGCACCTGGCCGCTGACCTGGGCGATGCCGGCGACCGAGCCGAGGGTGAGGCCGTGCGGCTTAAGGCGTTCGGGATCCATGCCGACGAGCAGGGCGAGATAGCCGCCGGCCGAGTGGCCGCCGATGAAGACCTTGCGGGGGTCGCCGCCGTGTTCGGCGATGTGCTTCACCGTCCAGGCGAAGGCGGCCGCGGCGTCGTCGACGTAGGCCGGGTATTTCGCCTTCGGGCTCAGGCGGTAGTCCGGCGTCACGACGGCCACGCCGCCTTGGGCGAGGCTCGCGCGGATCTCGGCGCAATATTCCGAGCGCAGGTCCTTGGCGCCGTTCTTGAGTCCTCCGCCGTAGAACCAGACATAGGTGGCGAAACCCTTGGCTCCGGCCGGCACGGTCAGGTCGAGTTTGCAACGCTCCTGCTCGTAGGGGGTCTGCGAGACGACGTCGTCCTTATACGGGATGTCCTTGAGCACCTTCGTCTCGAATGCCGCTGTCGTCGAGGCGGCGAGGCTCAGCAGCAGGGCGAGGAGGCGCATCAGGCGATCAGCGGTTGGACGATCTTGCCGTGGACGTCCGTCAGGCGGAAGTCGCGACCAGAGTTGCGGAAAGTGAATTCCTCGTGATTGAAGCCGAGGAGGCGGAGGATGGTCGCATGCAGGTCGTGCACATGGACGACGTCCTTCACCGACTTGAAGCCGAACTCGTCGGTCTCGCCGTAGACCGTGCCGGCCTTCACGCCGCCGCCGGCCATCCACATCGTGAAGCCATGGTTATTGTGGTCGCGGCCGTTGATCTTGCCGGCGTTGGAGCCCGGGGTGGGGAGCTCGACCGTCGGGGTGCGGCCGAATTCGCCGCCCCAGATGAC
>RGES01000069.1 GCA_009917805.1 Verrucomicrobiota bacterium | reverse complement strand
GCGGAGAAGGTGCGCGCCGTCACGGGCGTGCCTTTGACGATCGTGTCGGGCGAGGTCGAGGCCCGGCTCGCCGGCGCGGGCGTTCGCACGGACCCTGCTTACAAGGCCTACGCCAACATCATGGCCTTCGATCTCGGCGGCGGCAGCCTCGAGGTCACCGCTCTTCGCGGTCAGCATTACGTGCTGGCCCGCAGTTTCCCCCTGGGTTCGGTCCGCATGACCAACGGCTATCTTCGCGGCGGCGCGAACGTCGTGGATGAACTCGACCAGGCCTCGATCCGCACGCACCTGCTGGGCGCCTTGCAGACGGTGATCCCGGCCAACGCGGCGGAGAACTACCTGATCATCGGCGCCGGCGGCGCCTTCGCGGCGGTCGCCCTGCACCTCGAGGCGATCGGCGAAGCTCCGGTCGGCGGACGTCTGCCCTTGCTGCGTATCCGTGAGCTGCGCGACCAGATGTGCGCGTTGGACATCGATGGCCGTCGGAAAATCCCGGGCATTCCGGCCGACCGGGCCGACATCATGCCCGCCGCGCTCATCACGCTGTGCGTCATCGCCGACCTCACCGGCGCCGAGGCTTTCCATCTTTCGCACCGGGGCGTCCGCCATGGGATGGTCGAACTCATGCTCGGACCTTCCAAGGAACACCTCTGACCATGTTTCGCCTCCTCGCGCTCCTTGTTTGCTGCATCCGCCTCTCCGCCGCCACGGAGACGGGTCGCGTCGCCTCCGTCGCCGCCGACGGATGGGCGAAGGTCGTCCCGGCCAAGGGCGAGGGGGTCTGGCTCCGCCGCTTCTCCGAGGGCGACCGCAAGGTCGGTTGGGTCGGCCGGACGGTCCGTTATGAGGCCGTCGCCGAAGGTCAGGAGACCCAGGCCCGCGGCGTCGTCTCGGCCGACGCCGAGGAGCTGCGTCAGGTCGCCGAAGTGACGGACGCGCTCCGGCGCGAGACCGCCGACAAAGGCCGCATGGTGACCCGCATGCCCAATGAGCTCATGCCGAACATGGCGCTCTGGGACCAGGATGGCCGTCTGGTGATGAAGAAGGATTTCCTCGGCCACCCGCTCGCCCTGAACTTCATCTTCACCAGCTGCCGTTCGGCTCGCATGTGCCCGGCTTCCTCCGCTTGCATGAAGCAGCTCGGCGACGTGCTGGCGAAGACGCCTGGCGCCGCCGACGTCCGCCTGCTGACCATCACCTTCGACCCCGAGACGGACACCCCCGGCGTCCTGCGGACCTATGCCGATGGCTACGGCATCGACCATGCCCGTCATCGTTTCCTCACGGGGGATGCCGGACAGATCAAGGACCTGATGCGCCATTACGGCATCCAGACGCTCCGTGACGACGGGACCATCGTCCATAACGCCGCGCTGCTCGTGATCAGTCCCGAAGGTCGCATCGCTTACCGGAGCGAAGGCCCTTCTTTCGACGCCGAAGCCATCGCCGAACGGTTGCTCAAGCTTTCCGGCACGGCCGGAACGAAGGCCCGATGACGCCGCTCCGTCAGACCTTGGTCATCACCCTGCTGGCGTCAGCGGGTTACTACGGCCTGCGTTCCCTGCCGGACACCCAGTGCGCGTTCCTGCATAACGATCACCAGCCGGTCGTCGTCGACGGGGTCGAGTTCTGCGGCCTTAACGAGGAGGCCAACTTCTATTCGCCGAAGGCGTTGCAGTTCCCGGTCGAACTGAAGGTCGAACTTTCGGCGGACGGCACCAAGGGCGAACTCCGCCTGACCAAGGAAGATGGTCGTCCTTATTATGACCATGAGGTGGCCGTCTCCCATACGCGCAAGGTCCACCTGCATCTTCGTCAGTCACGCGGAGTCCGCGCCTATGCTCACCTGCATCCGACGCCGGCCCAGGATGGTTCCTGGCGATTCGACGTGCCGGAGGTGCTCCGCGGGCACGATCTCGAAGCCTACGTCGATTTCGCCGATGCTCGCACTTCGCGCGTCATGCTGGCGCAGGCCGAGACGAAAGCCGTCTCGGCGGCGTTAGACGCCTTCGTGGCGCCGATGCGTAACGCCCTCGTCTCCGTGGACGCTTCGACGCTCAAATCCGGCGCCTCGGCCACGCTGCGCGTTAAACTGTCCGGTCCGGAGGGCAAGGCCCTCAAGCTGCTGCCTATCATGGGCTCTCTCGGCCATGCCGTGGTCTTCTCGGCCGACAAGCCGTCCGCTGGCTACGCGCATATGCATCCAACGCTCGAAGGCGGCGAATATGCGCCGAATCCGACCTTGTCCTTCCGGCTTCGCCTGCCTCCTCCGGGGACCTATGACCTTTGGCTGAACCTCAACGACGGTCAGGAAGAACTCCTGCGCACGACGTTGGTCGTCACGCCTTGAGTCGGCGGAAGTATTCGACGGTCTCAGCCAATCCGGCGCTGACGGAAGATTGGGGCTTCCAGCCGGCCGTCAGCAGGCGTTCGGTCGAAGCGAGCGAGTGCCGGACGTCGCCTGCTCGGGGCGGGAGGTGTTCGATCGCCGACTTGGAGCCGGTGAGACGGATGATCTCCTGGGCCAGGGCGAGGATCGATTGGCTTCGGCCGTAGCCGACGTTGTAGGTCCCGGCCATGTCGGCCGAGGCCCCCGCGTAGGCGAGGGCGCCGACGATGTCCGTGACGTGGATGAAGTCCCGCGTCTGCCCGCCGTCGCCATGGATGCCGATGGGTTCGTCGCGCAAGGCCTTCGCGATGAAGATCGGGACCGCGGCGGCGTAGGCGGAACGTGGATCCTGGCGGGGTCCGAAGACGTTGAAGAAGCGTAGGCTCGTGGTGCCGAGTCCGTGGGAGATCCGGTACTGTTCGAGCAGTCGCTCGCCGGCCAGCTTGGTCTCGGCGTAGGGAGACTTCGGCTCGGGCGGCATCGACTCGAGTTTCGGTACCGTCGGGTTGTCGCCGTAGATGGCGGCGGAAGAAGCCAGGACGACCTTGCGGGTACCGGCGGTCAGCGCGGCGTCCAGCACGCGTCGCGTACCTTCGGTGTTGAGTTCGGCGCACTCGGCGGGCTTCGCGACGGATTCCGGCACGGAGATCATCGCGGCCAGGTGATAGATTTCTTCGGTTCCTTCGGCGGCCTGCCGGAGGGCGCCGGCGTCGAGGATCGACCCATGGAGGAAGCGGCATCGGACGCCTTCGAGGTTGCGGGCGTAGCCGCTGCGCAGGTCATCCAGCACGGTGACCTCGTGCTGGTCGGCGAACCGGCGGGCGAGATGGGAGCCGATGAAGCCGGCGCCGCCGGTGATGAGGATGCGATGGCTCATGGACGTGCGACCAACGCCTGCATGGCGGGCAGTTGGGCTTCGATGGATTCGACCAGCTTGAACTGCGTCCGGGCACGGTCGAGGTTGTGCGTCGGGCGCCTGATCTTGAAGTAGGTGTCGCCTTCGAGCCAATCGGTCAGGAAGCGCAGGCCGATCTCGAAGGTGATCAGCTTGCCGGCGAACGGCAGGAGTTCCTTTTCCTTCGGCGTGAGGAAGCCGCCCGCGGACGCGAGGTAGCCTTTCACGAGGGCCTCGAACATCGGGAACTGCATACGGACCTTGGAGAGGTCCGTCTCGTCTTCGGCCGCGGGAGAAGTCGAGGTGCGCACGAGGTCGCCGAAGTCATATAGCACGGAACCCGGCATGACCGTATCGAGGTCGATCACGCAGATGCCTTCCTGGGTGATGTCGTCGAGGAGGACGTTGTTCAGCTTGGTGTCGTTGTGCGTGACGCGTTCGGGCAGGGTGCCGTCGCGGAGGGCATCGACGACGACGCCGACCTCATGGGCGCGGGCCAGGGCGAAGGCGATTTCTGGTACGGCCAACGCGGCCCGGCCGTGGGCGTCCTCTGCCAACGCCTGCTGGAAGCGGGCGAAACGGGAAGGCGTGTGATGGAAGTCGGGGATCGTCTCGTGCAGACGGCCGCCGGGAAGGTCGGCGAGCAGGGATTGGAAGGCGCCGAACGACTGGGCGGCGGCGTAGGCCTGTTCCGGCGAGCGGACGACGTCATGTCCGGTCGCGCCTTCGATGAAATGGTAGCAGCGCCAGCGATTGCCGGCCGCATCGATGTGCCAGGCCCGGCCGGATTTGGTCGGGATGAGCCGGAGCGTGCGGCGATCGGCGTCAGGGGTGCCGGCGTGCTGCAGCTTGGCGTAAGCATGGGCGCAGACGCGTTCGACGTTGGCCATCAGTTCGTCGGGGCGACGGAAGACGTGGTGGTTGATGCGTTGCAGCACGAAGCGGATCGGGCCGCCTGCCGCTTTCACGTCCACCTTGTAGGTGTCGTTGATATGCCCGCTGCCGTAGGGGGTAGCCGCAACGACTTCGCCGGAGAGGGAGAATTCCCGGGCGATCGCGACGGCGTCATGTCCTGCGGCGGAGTGCATGCTTAGGACCAGAGGGAAGGAGGGTAGGCGCCCGAGCCGACCTGCTGGGCGATGCTGGCCTGCACGACGGGCTTGTCTTCGCGGTACGTCACGCCGAACCACGCGGAGTCGGAACGCAGTACCTGACAGGTGGCCTGGCCGGAACGGATGAGGGTGCCCACGGACATCGGGATGTAGGACTCGCTCTTCATTTCCGTACCCTTCGCCGTCAAGAAGGTGCGGAAGTCGGCTTCGAGCTGCGGGAAGATGGCCGGGGTGAAGCCCCACATATTCATCGAGACCGGTTCTTCGCCCGTGAGCGCAACGACGTGGCCGTCTTCGCCGCGGTGCTCGGCGCCTTTCGGCAGCTTGGCGATCTTCGTCAGTTCCTGGATGTCGGTGAGCTTGCCGGTCGCGTCGGTCTGGCAGACGCCGCGGGCGACGGTGCCGTGTTCGGAGAGGGTATTCTTGAGCGTGAAGCCGACCATCGCGTAAGCGCTGGACTCGTTGGAAAGGGCCGTAAGGTAGCGTCCCAACGTCGCATAGGAGTCGCGTCCGTAGAAGTCGTCGGCGTTGATCACCGCGAAAGGCGTATGGACGGCATCGCGGGCGCAGAGGATGGCGTGGGTGGTGCCTTCGAAGTCCGGTCGGATGATGAAGACCACCTTGCCGAAACCGGCGCGAAGGGCGTCGAAGACCGAGTAATCGAGGATGGTCTCCCCGGAAGGTCCCATCGGGTCGATCTGCTTCAGGCCGCCGTAGCGGCTGCCCATGCCGGCGGCGAGGACGAGGAGGGTGGGCTTCATGTCAGAGGGATTTGCGGATGCGGGAGGCGACGTCGTCCTTCAGCCGTTCGATGAAGCCGACCGTGTAGGCGAGCGGGTCGAGGGTCTCGTCCTGGATGAGCGGGGTCAGGTCCATGGCCCACTGCATGGCGGTTTCCTGGTCGGTCGAATGGGCGTTGCTGAAGGTGGCGTTGGCCGTGCGGCGGCCGAGGACCGCGAGGTCGTAGCGCTTGCCGCCGGCGATCTGGGTGGCGAAGACCTCGTTCAGGGCGCGGGCGAGTTCCGGGCGCCCCGAGATCGGCATCGCGGTCTTCTCGCTGTCGACGAGCCAGTCGAGGTCGCGCCACACTTCGCAGCCGTAGACCTTCTGCGGGCGGTCGGCCTTGGGCAGCTGACGCATGGCTTCGATGCAGCGGAGCGCGCAGCCTACGTGGGTGTCGTGCTTGTCGGCGAGGTTATGCAGGTAGACGACCTCGGGGCGGGCGGCTTCGAGGATGCGCCGAAGGTCGTCGCGGACCGCGGTTTGCTTGGCGTCGCGGACGGCGGCGCTGCCGAAGCCGAGCTGGGCGATGAAGGAATATTGTCCGATGACGGCGGCGGCCTCCTGTTCGCGGATACGTTCGGCGGCGATCTGGTCGTCGGTCCAATCCTTGAATTTCCCGGCGCGGGAGGAGCCTCGGCCGTCGGTGATGGTCACGCCGCCGAACCAGCGGTCGTCGCGGTCGTAGCAGGTGAGGATCCCGTGGAAGGCCATGAACTCGAGGTCGTCCTGGTGGGCTCCGATGCCAAGGTGGGTGGTGCGACGGATGGCTTCCGGCCCGGTCTTGCCGTCAGGGATCACGAGCCGGGCGAGCGGATTGAGAGGGATCATCGGCGGAGGGCGGGGAGGGAGGCGGCCGCGATGGCCTGGCCGTGGCGCTTATCTTTCTCGCCTGGCACGACGAGGTCGATGCGAAGTTCAGGGAATTCATCCCGAAGGACGGCGCGGGCCTGTTCGATGATGAGCGTGCCTCCCTGACCCGAAGTCACTCGGCCCATGATCAGCAGGCAGCCCAGCTCATAGAAGCTGGCGAAGTGGGCGATCGCGTAACCGAAGGCGATGCCGATGGCTTCGTAGACCTGGGCGGCGCGGGGGTCTCCGGCCAGCTGGAGTTTCTGGAGTTCCTCGAGCTGTTCCGGCAGGCGCATGGAGGCGGGTAGGCGGATGCCGGCCAGCGGCAGCAGGCGCCCTACGCCTTGTTGGCTGAAATACTGCACCGCGCAGCCGCGATCGCCCGACCATTCGTCCGCGGGCCCGTCCTGTCGGTAGTCCACCGGCACGAAGGCCAGCTCGCTGAGCCAGTTGGTCAGGTTGCCGCCTTGGTCGACGTAACCCGCGGCCACGCTCGTGCCCATCGCGACGCCGAGGACGGCGTTGCGTCCGAGGGACATCGAGCCGGCCAGGGCGGTGACATCGCCGTCATTGAGGACTTCGAACGGCACGCCGTAGGATTTCGCCAGGTCCAGGAAGATGTCACGCACCTGCGAATCGAAGATCGCGGGATCGGCGACGCCTCGGAAGAGGGACGCCACGCGGACCTTGTTGTTCACGTAGACGCCGGCGGAGGACCCGCCGATGGCGTCCACGCGAGGCAGATGGCTTGCGGCGATGTCCAAGGAGTGGCGAATGCCTGCCAGGTGGTAGGCCGGATCAGATTGGAAATAGGGATCCCATTTCACCTCTTCGGAAAAGACCACCTTGCCGTCGATGAGCGCGGCGCATTTGCGGTCCGAGCCGCCGAGGTCGAAGCCGATGCGGCAACCATCGAGGTTACGTCCAAGGGGGAGATGCGAGGCGGAGGCAACGGGCAGTTCGTCCGCCTTGACCGTACGGAAAGAAAGCGGGCGTTCGAAGACCTTACGGAAGAAGTCGGCGTCGAAGGCGCGGCAGCCGGCCGGGGCGTAGTCGGCTTGCAGCCTCGAGGCGAGGTGGTCGGCCTCGGGTCCGCAGAGCAGGATTTCGGAACCGCCGCGTGACCAGAGCAGGAACTTCAGCGTACGTTCGACGTGCAG
>RGES01000068.1 GCA_009917805.1 Verrucomicrobiota bacterium | reverse complement strand
CCGACGAGCGGCTTCGCGAGGTCGACTTCGGAGACCACGATGCTCCCGCTTTCCTTCGCCTGAGCCAAGACCTTGCCGGAGGGGTCGATGACGGCGGAAATCATCCAGTCGTTCTTGGGGTCGGTGAACGTGCTGCTGACCACGTAGACGCGGTTCTCGCAGGCGCGGGCGCGGGCGAGCAGAGGGTCGCAACCCCAGACGGGCCAGGCGATGACCTCCGCGCCGTTGGCGGTCAGCGCGCGGGCGACCTCCGGATAGAATCCATCATAGCAGATCATCAGGCCGACCTTGCCGAATTTCGTGTCGAAGACGGGGTAGTCGGCGCCGGGCGCGACGCCTTTCTCGACCTCGCCGTGCGGGAGGCAGACCTTGCGGTATCGGCCGAGCAGCTTGCCTTCGGAACTCAGCAGCACGGCGGTGTTATAGACGAGATGGCCTTCGCGTTCGTACAGGCTCAGCGCGATGTGGATCGCGTGCTGCTTGGCGAGGCCGCCGAAGTAGTCCGTGGTCGGGCCGGGAATCGGCTCGGCGCACTCGGTGGGCGTCAGTTTCGTGCGCACGTAAGGCACGGTTTCGCCGAGCACGATGAGGTCGGCCTGCTGCTGGGCGGCCGCGGCGATCATCGGGGCGTATTCTTCGCAGTTCCGACGGGGCGACTTGCCGGTCGGCATGTATTGGACCGTGGCGAGCCGCACCTTGCGGGCCGCAGGAGCGACGCTTTTTTCGAAGACGATGTCGCTCCACTCGACGCGTCCTTTCGGCGCGTGCTGGAGGTGCAACTCGACGGTCGCCTGCGTCGCCTTGGGCGGGACTTGGTAGGTGCCGGTGATGCGCGACCGTCCCTGGTCGTCGATCGGTCCGTCGAGCGGGTGTTCAGGTTCTGCCGTGGCGCCCGGGACGGCGGCGGGGACGGTCTTGCCCTTGGCGTCCGTCCACACGATGCGCACGAGGCCGCTGTGACGCGGATTCGCCACGCCGATGGTCCGGCGCGCGACGCTGAACTTCATGAAGTCGCCGCCCTGCACGGCGAAGGTCTGCTGGTACCATCCGTCCAGGCCTTCGCGGCCGTCTTGGGTGATGACGAGGCTGTCGCCCTCGCGCGAGAACGTCGGACGGATCTCGTCGCGCGGGCTCTGTTCGGTCCAGTGGCCGGCGGGCGCGGCGAAGGCGCCCAGCGTCAGGCTAAGCGTGGCCAGCAGGGTGAGGGCGGGGCGGCTCATGCGTCTATCCAAGCCCTCCCCCGAGAGAGGGCAACGGCTTATCGCCGCTCAGGGCTGGCGGACGCGCAGGTTGCGGTATTCGACTTTCATCGGGGGGCCGACGTGCACCTGGACGCCGAGCTTGCCTTCGGGGTGGCGCGCGGCCGGTTCGTCGTCGATGACCACGCTCATCACGTGGCCGTTGAGGATGTGCGTCTGCACGCCGCCGCGGACGACGAGGTGGTATTCGTTCCAATCGCCGCTGCGGATGAAGGTCGCGAGCTCCTTGGGGTCGCCGACCGATCCGATGACTTCGGCCTTCTGGCCAGGCCGGATGCGCGTGATCTGTCCGCGCAAGGCGTTGAACGTACGGCCGCGTTCCTCGTAGTTCTGGCCGGTGTGCTTGTTCTGCCCGTCGATGTCGGCCTGGGGGCCGGTCAGCGCGAAGGTCAGTCCCGGGACGTCGGCGCTGTGGTAGTTGATGCCGCTGTTGCCGCGTTCCGAGATGCGGTATTCCGCCTTGAGCTCGAAGTCGCCGGGCAGGGCGCCGTCCCAGATGATGAAGGTATTGTTCTTCACGATGGTCTCGGGCGTGATCTCGCCGACGATCGCGCCGCCTTCGCAGCGCCAATACTTCGGGTCGCCGGTCCAGCCTTTGAGGGTCTGGCCGTCGAAGAGGCTTTTCCAGCCCAGGGCGTCTTCGGCCGACGGCACCGGCATGGTCTGCTTCGGCTTGGGCGGGCCGACTTCGGCGGCGCTGAGGCTCAGGCAGGCGGCTAGCAGCAAGGACAGGTGATTCATGGGGGTGAGGCTGATTAAAGTGGAATCCTCCGAGGGTCGCTCCTAAAAAGCAGGTCACCCCAACCTATGGCCGAAACCAATCGTCCTCTCGCCAACCGTATCCTCTACGGCCTGCTCTTCGGCGTCGTCGCCGGCCTCGTCACCTTGGGCGTCGGCCACTATTCGCCGTCGTCCCTCTTGTTCATGCGGAAGGTCGCGACGAACGTCTTCGATCCTTTCGGCCAGGTCTTCCTGCGCCTGCTCTTCTTTGTGGTGATCCCGCTGGTGTTCGCCTCGCTGGCCGCCGGCGTCGCCCAGCTCGGCCGCTTGGATCGCCTCGGGCCGCTCGCCGGCCGCACCTTCGCGCTGTTCTTCCTCAACATGGCCATCGCCGTCGGGCTCGGCCTGCTGATGATGAACGTCCTCCGCCCCGGCGATCATCTGGATCCGGCGGCGAAGACGATGCTGATGCATGAATTCGGCGGCGCCGCCCAGAAGCACGTCGCCACCTCGGCGGCCACGCCTTCGGTCGATCTCGCCGGCTTGGTCGAGATGTTCATGCCCAAGAACCTCTTCGGCGCCGTCGTCGGTCACACCAACGGCTCGATCGGCGACGTCCTGCCGCTCATCCTGTTCGCCTTGCTCGTCGGGGTGGTCGGCACGCAGCTCCCGGAGGCGAAGCGCCAGCAGCTGCTCTCGGCGCTCGACCTCGTCGCCGAACTGATGACCGGCATCGTGCGGCTCGCCCTGAAGCTCGCCCCTTATGCGGTGCCGCTCATGATCTACAGCGTCATCGTCAAGATCGGCCTCGATATCCTGGTCGCCCTTGGCGTCTTCGCCCTCGGTTGCCTCGCGGTCATGTTGTTCCATCTTTTCGGCACGATGTCGCTCTGGCTGCGTCTGTGGACGGACCGGAAGCCGCTGGAATTCTTCCGTGACATCCGCGGCGTGCTGATCACGGCCTTCTCGACGAGCTCGAGCAACGCGACCCTGCCGGCCGCGTTGGAGTGTTCCAAGAACACCCTCGGCCTGAAGCCGAGCGTCGCCGGCTTCGTCCTGCCGCTCGGCACGACGATGAACATGAGCGGCACGGCCCTTTACGAAGGCTGCGTGGTGCTCTTCGTCGCGCAGGTCTTCGGCGTCGACCTCTCGGTCGGCCAGCAGCTGACGCTGCTTTTCCTTTCCGTGCTGAGCGCCGTCGCCGTCGCCGGCATCCCCGGCGGCTCGCTGCCGCTCATCGCCGGCCTGCTCGTCACCTTCGGCATCCCGCCCGAAGGCATCGGCATCGTGCTCGGCGTCGACCGCATCCTGGACATGGCGCGTTCGATGACGAACGTGGGCTCCGACCTCGTCACGACGGTCGTGGTCGACGCCCAAGAGCGCAAGGCCGACGCGACCTGACCGGCCATGCGTGGCCTTCTGCTCGCGCTCCTCGGTTGCTGCGTCGGCGTCGCCGCCGCCGAATCTTCCGGCGATCTGGCCAAGCGAGCCTTGGCCGAGACGGCGACGCCGGTCAGGCCTTTCTTGCCCGCGGGCCAGCCGGCCTGGAACCGCCATGCGGTCCAGTTCCTCTTCGCTCCGGCCTTCGATCTGCCGGAGGTCGCGGGAGCCGCGCGCTACCGTTTCACGCTGAAGGATTCAGCCGGACGAGAGCACGTCTTCTTCGGCCCCAGGCCTTCGACGCCGCTCACGTCCGTCTGGACCGAGGTCGCGGTCGGTCCGGCATCCTTGGTCGTCCAAGGCTTGGATGCCGCGGGTGCGGCCGTCGGCGAGCCGTCGGCCCGTCGTTTCCATCGGGCCGCGCCTTTCGCTTCGCCGGTCGCGGGCGAGATCGATCCGGCCGGCCCGGCCCGAGCGCTCGCCAGCTTGGTGCATTCTCCTGACCTGCGATGCTGGTTCGGCGCCGGTCAGCCCGAGCCGCAGTTCGTCCTCTATCGCTATCCTTCCAAGATCGTCGGCGCCGCTGCTTCCGCCTTGGCGAACTACGCCGCCCAGCGTCCCGCCCCGGCCGATGCGTCCGAGGCTTTGGCCGCCTCGCGGCGGGCCGCCGACTATCTGCTGTCCATGACGTTCCCGGAGGACGCCGTCTGGGCAGGCCACCCGCCGACGTATCACCCGACGCTCTACCGCGAAAGGCTCAAGGGGCATATGTCGGCCGGAAACTATCTCACCAACTGCGGCGCCGAGACGGGCCGCTACCTGCTCGACGTCCATGCGGCGACGAAGGAGCGCCGTTACCTCGATGCGGCGGTCCGCATCGCCGCGACCTACGAGAAGACCCAACTGCCCGAAGGAAGCTGGTCGCTCTTCGTGAATCCGCGCGACGGCAAGCCGGCCTCGCCTAACGTCTTGGTGCCGACGGGCGTCGTCGGCTTCCTCGATCAGCTCGAGTCCGTCACCGGTGACCGACGTTTCGCCTCGGTCCGCGACCGCGCGCTGGCGTGGATCATGGCGAATCCGGTGCGGACGTGGAATTGGCAAGGGCAGTTCGAGGACGTCCGCCCCCTGCCGCCTTACGAGAACATGACCAAGCACGAGGCGTGCGACCTCGCGTTGCATCTGTTCGAGCAGAAGGAGCGGAAGCCGGAGGATCTCGCGCTGGCCTTGGAGATCCTCCGCTACGCGGAGGACCAGTTCGTGATCTGGGCCCAGCCGCCGAAGGAGACGCCGGTCAGCCAGAGCGCCGACGGGGCCGCCGGCGGGAAGGCGCGCAAATGGCTGCTGCCTTGCGTGCTCGAGCAATACCGCTGCTATGCGCCGGTCTGCGCCAGTTCCGCCAAGCTGATCCGGACCTACCTGGCCGCTTGGCGCGTGACGGGCGACCGCCTGCATCTCGAGAAGGCCAAGGCGCTCGGGGCGACGTTGGCGCAGGCGCAGTCCCATCCGAAGGCTCCGGGACGTTACCAGACGTGGGTCATGCTTCCGCCGGGAGCGATGTGGTTCAACTGCGAGCTGATGGCCGTCCGGGCGATGCAGGAACTCTCCGAAGCGCGCTGACCTCAGAATCTCCGCAGCAGGATCACGCCGGCGATGGCGATGGCGCCGCCGACCCAGAGCCGCCATGAGGGGCGCTGGCCTTCGACGGCCCACTGCATCACGAGTCCGATGAGCGGCGTGAGCGCGACCACGCTCAGCACCAGCGCGGCGGGATGGCGCGTGAGCGCCCATTGGTAGCAGGCCACGCCGAGCGCGGGGCCCGCGAGGCCGTTCATCAGCATCCACCAAGGGGCGGACGCGAAAGCATAAGGCCGGCGGACCTTCGCGAGCAGGCCTTCCTTGCGGGCGGCCCAGAGCAGGAAGAGCAGCACGATGGGCACGCCGCCGAGCAGGCGCACGAACGCCTGGGCGAAGCCGTCCGGCATGGACTCGCCGGCTTGCCGGCAGGCTTCGGCGGCCATCGGCGTGCTCACCGCTCCGCAGGCTTGGCCGAGGGCCGACAGCACGCCGAGCCAGACGCCGGTCCGCCGGTCCGCGGGATCGCCTTCGGCCGGAGCGCCGAGCGCGACGCCGACGCCGACCAGGATGACGAAGGCGGCCAGCATCTGCGAGCCGTTGGGCGCGTGGCCGAGCGCCTCGTACTCGAGGATGAGCGCGAAGGGCGCCGCCAGGCACTGGGTGAGCAGCATCGTCAGGCCGACGCCGATGCGGGGCAGGGCATGGAAGAGGGCGATGTCGCCGACGCCGAGTCCGAGCACGCCGCCGAGGATCAGCCAGCCCCAGCCGGCGCAGAACGGATGCCTGCCGCTGAAGGCGACGAAGAGTCCGACGATGACGATCGCCACGACGAGCCGGCCGAGGTTCGCGAGGTCGGGCCCGTGGTGCGTGGAGCTGCGACGGGCGCAGGTCACGGACCAGGCGTAGAAGAAGGCGGCTCCGAGGGCGTATTCCATCAGTCGAATTTCTCCAGGACGGCGACGCCGACGGCGTCGGCCCGCAGGCGTCCTTCGCCCGTCAGGCGGAAGTGCGTGCCGGCCAGTTCCATGAACCCTTCTTCGACGAGGTCGGCGAAGAGGTCGCGCACGCCTTGCGGCAGCGTCGTGCCGAAGCGCGCGGCGAGGGCGAAGGGGTCGACGCCGGCGTTCAGGCGCAGTCCGAAGACCAATGCGTCGCACAGCAGGTCCGCCGGGCTGAGGTCCTTGACCTGCTCGAGCACGGGCTGGCCGGCTTCGACGCCCTTGATCCACTGATCGAGGTTCGCGGGATTGGTCCAGCGCCGGTCGCCCCACTGGGACGAGGCGGAGGGGCCGTAGCCGATCCAGGAACCCATCTCCCAGGTGATGAGGTTATGCCGGCACGCATGGCCCGGCTGCGCGAAGTTGGAGGTCTCGTATTGGGCGTACCCCTGCGCCTCGAGCGTCTCCCAGGTGCGACGATAAAGGAAGGCTTCGAGCTCGCGATCGATCTTCACCTTGCCCTGCGAGAGCTTCACGAACATCGCGGTGTCTTCCTCGAAGGTCAGGCAATACGTCGAGAGGTGGTCCGGCTTGAGCGACATCGCCCGATGCAGGTCGTCCGTCCAGCGCTTTTCGTCCTGCCCCGGAATGGCGAAGATCAGGTCGAGGTTGCGCGAGGCGAAGCCGGCGGCCTCGATGAGCTCCCAGGCCTCCATGATCTGCTTCGGCGAATGACGGCGGCCGAGCGCATCGAGCGTGGCGTCGTCGAAGCTCTGCACGCCCATCGAGACGCGCGTGACGCCGATCTCCTTGAGCGCGGCGAGCTTGTCGGCGCGGACGGACGAGGGCGCGAGTTCGACGGTCCATTCGCCGGGCCGGCCGGCCGCCTTGGTCATGGCCTTGCCGAGGCGGCGCAGGTCGTCGGCGGGCAGAAGTCCCGGCGTGCCGCCGCCCCAGAAGGCGGTCTCGACGCGGCCCGGCGGATGCAGTTCCATCTCGCGTTCGATCGCGGAGAGGTAGCGGTCGATCTCGCCGCGCCTGGGCTGCTCCTGGTAGAACGAACAGAAGTCGCAGGACGACGCGCAGAACGGGACGTGCAGGTAGAGGGCCGTCGCGGACTGGACGGTCGTGGGCATTACTCGAGTCCGAGCTGCTTGCGACCGGCTTCGGAGATCATGCGCGGATTCCAGACCGGATCCCAGACGATCTCGACCTCGGCGGACTCGACGCCGGGCAGGGCTTCGAGCTTGGACTTGGCATCCGCGGCGATGACGGGTCCCATGCCGCAGCCTTGCGCGGTCAGCGTCATCTTGGCGGCGACCTTCTG
>RGES01000067.1 GCA_009917805.1 Verrucomicrobiota bacterium | reverse complement strand
GGCGGTGCGACAACCCGGGACCTTGGTGGGCGACCTCGGACGGTCCCTGTTCGTCTTGCACCGGATTGGGTTTACCTTGCCTCGTCGGTTACCCTTCGAGCGGTGGGCTCTTACCCCACCTTTTCACCCTTACCTCGCACCTTGCGGCGGAGGCGGTATCTTCTCTGTGGCACTATCCGTCACGCCTTGCGACGTGCCCCGACTTGCGGCGGGAATCCTGCCCTGTGGTGTCCGGACTTTCCTCACGGATTGCTCCGCGCGAACGCACATGTATGACTGTCCGGACAAGTTAGCGGTCGGCGGCCCCGCAGGGAAGGGCAAAAGCCGTGACTTAGGCCTTGGAACGGGCTTCCGAGGGGTTTGATTAGGGCTACCCCATGCGAATCCTCCTCCTCGCCTTGTTTTCCCTCATGACCGCCCGCGCCGCCGAACCCATCAAAGTCGCCTGCGTCGGCGATAGCATCACCCTGGGCTCCGGTGCCCAGAAGGGTAAGTCCTATCCGGCCCAGCTGCAGGGCTTGCTCGGTGACGGCTATCAGGTCGGCAATTTCGGCGTCAGCGGACGCACTCTCCTCAAGAAGGGCGACTTCCCTTACTGGAAGGAGAAGAAATATCAGGACGCCCTCGCGATGGAGCCGTCGATCGTGGTCATCATGCTCGGCACCAACGACACCAAGCCGCAGAACTGGAAGTTCGAGGCTGAGTTCGACGCCGATTATCGCGAACTCGTGAAATCTTTTCAGTCCCTGAAGTCCAAACCGAAGGTGTTCGTCTGCCGCCCGGTGCCGGTCCCCGGCAAGGGCAACTACGGCATCAACGAAGAGAACATCCAGAAGGAGATCCCGCGCGTCGACGCGCTCGCGAAGGAACTCGGCTGCGGCGTGATCGACATGCATGCGGCGCTCGAGAAGTTCCCCGAGCTGCTGCCGGATCGCGTGCACCCGAACACCGCCGGCGCCGGTGAGATGGCCAAGGCCGCGGCGAAGGCGATCGCGGGCAAGTAAGCCTCAGCGGCCCGAGGCCGACGGTCCGAGGATGCGTCCGAGCACGTCCTGGGCGGCCGTGCGTAGTTCCTGCCAACGTGGCGAAGGATGGGCGGGACCGTGCGCGATGAGCTGCAGGGTGCTGCGCCATTCGAGCACGGCGCGTTCGAGGTCGCCCTGACCTGGGCCGTGGCCTTCGGCGTCGACGGGCGTGATCTTGCCGTGCAGGGCGAAGCCTTTCAGCGCCTCGGCGCAGCCTTCGCCGAAGCCGGCGGGCAGACCCTCGCGGAGATAGCCCTCGGCGGTCAGCGATTTGTAGGCCAGGCGACAGCAGGCGCCGAGGCGGCTGGAGTTGCGTCCGGCCGAGGCCACGCGTTCGCCGGCCCGGAGCTCGGCGAGGTCCCAGGCGATCGCATGGGCATCGTAGGCATGGTCTTCGAGGGCGGCGGCGACGGCGAGGCCTTCGCCGTGCTGGAAGAGCGAGGCGATGTGGCCACGTTCGGTCGGGCGGCCGGCCGTATCGATCAGGCCGAGCTTTTTCCAGAGCCGCCCGGCGCGGGCCGTGTGAAGCGTGCCGCCGCCGAGGACTTCGCGGAGGTTGATGTCCTGCTTCTCGACCTGTCGGCGGGGCGGATTGATGAGCGGGTGGTTGTCCGCGTCGGGCCAGACACGGACGTCGGCGCGGGAGTAGTCGAGCTTCACCTGGACGCTGTCGCGCCCGCGCAATGAGTCAGGCTTGGAAAGGGCCGGATGCCAGGTGTCCTTGACGTAGATGAGCGCCTGCGAAAGCGGGACGAGGTGCGTCGGGCGTTCGCGTTGCCAGGTGCCGTTGCGCCCGCAGATCTCATGGATGTGACGCGTCGTGCCCGCGACCGGGGCGGGCAGGTCGGTCGGCAGGTCTTCGTCGAGCCGATCCAAGGCGAGGTCGATCGGTTCGCGGGTGAAGAGCGACTGAGCGAGCTTGGTCGCGACGGACTTCGGTTCCTCGGCCCGCCGCATCACCGAGAGGAAAGCCGGCCAGTCGAGGGCGTCGCTGCGCTTGAGCTGAAGGGGCTTCGCTTCGCCGAGGCGGGGGCTGTCGCCCGTCCAGAGGGCGAAGCCGCGATCATCGAGGCCGCGGCGACCGGCGCGGCCGAACATCTGGAGCAGTTCGTCCGGGCGTACTTCGCGTTCGGCGTGTTCGGCGGCGTAACGGCGATCGGTGACGAGCACCGAGCGGAGGGAGAAGTTGATGCCCGAGGCGAGGCCCGTGGTGGCGACCACGACGCTCAACTTGCCGGCCTTGGCCCAAGGTTCGATGAGTTCCGTGCGCTGATCGAAGGTCAGTCCGCTGTGGTGCAGGCCGACGCCTTGGCGGAGCAGCCGGTTCAGGTCATCGCCGGCCATGGCCCGCTGGCTAGGGGAGAGCTGGGGGCCGGTACCGAGGGGAAGGCCGGCGGCGATGTCGCGGGCGATCTGTTCTGCCGCCCGGCGGCGGGGGGCAAAGACTAGGACAGGGCCTAGGTCGGCCAGCACTGCCCTGATCACCGCCCGGGCGATGTGGCCTTTGATCCCGGCCGGCTCACGGGTCTCCAGGGCATCCAGGGAGACCTCTTCGAGGGGGATGGGTCGGGTGTGTTCCTCGATCAGGGTCACCTTGCGGCCAAGCCCGCGGAGCCATTCCGCGACGGCCTTGGGGTTGGAGACGCTGCCGCTCAGCAGGAGGAGCTGGGTGGAGGGTGGGGCGATGGCCAGGACGGTCTCGTAAGCGGCGCCTCGGCGGCTGTCGGCCAGCATCTGGTATTCGTCGACGACGAGGAGATCGGGGTGTCGGCCCTCGAGGAAGCGATGCCGCTGGGTCTCCAGGGTGGCCACAATCACCGGGGCGCCAAGGTTGTCGCTGACATCGCCCGTCGCGATGCCGACGTCCCAGCCCAAGGCCTGCCATTCGGCCCGCTTGTCGTTGGCCAAGGCCCGGGTGGGCACCGTGTAGACCGCCTGGCCCTTGTGCCCCCCTTTGATGAGCAGTTCGAAGACGTGGGTCTTGCCTGCGCCCGTCGGAGCTTGGATCACCACGTCCTCGCCTTGGCGGAGGGCCCGGAGGGCGTCCTGCTGCCAGAGGTCGGGGAGGATGAGCCGTGAGTCCGACATGGCGACTTTCCATCAAAGTGCGGAAGGCCTTAGACGCAAGCCGAGGGGGTTTGCGGTTGCGACATTTCCTGAGCCCGTGCTACGACTCCTGTCGCATGGCCATCAGCAACGACCTCGCCCGCGGGCTTAAGAAAGTCGACAAGGACCTCGACTTCATGATGACGTGTTTCGTCGAGGTGCTCGAGCAGCTCGACCATAAGGACCTCGCCGGCACCTTGCCGTGGATGGGCAAGCGCAAGCTGCGCGGCGTCCAGATCTTCTCCTACCGCGGCGTGCAGGCGTATTCGATCGCCTTCCAGCTCCTCAACATGGTCGAGGAGAACGCCTCCGCGCAGTCCAAGCGTCTCCGCGAAGACAAGCACGGCCTCGCCTCGGATCCCGGTTCCTGGGGGCGCGCGCTCCGCGCCCTCGTCGCCGCCGGCCTGACCGACAAGCAGATCGCCAAGCGCCTGAACCGCATGCGCGTCGAGCCGGTGCTCACCGCGCACCCGACCGAAGCCAAGCGCGCCACCGTCCTCGAGATCCATCGCGAGATCTACAAGCTCCTCGTCCGTCGCGAGAACAACATGTGGACCGTCGCGGAACAGCGCGCGATCCGCGAGGAGATCAAGGTCGCCCTCGAACGTCTGTGGCGTACCGGCGAGATCTATCACCAGAAGCCCGACGTGGCTTCTGAGCTCCGGAACATCAATTACTTCCTGTCGAAGGTCTTCCCGGATGCCGTGGTCAGCATGGATCTTCGCCTGCGCCAGGCCTGGGAAGAGGCCGGCCTCGACCCGGCCCGCGTCGAACACCCGGATTCCTTGCCCCAGATCGTCCTCGGCACCTGGGTCGGCGGTGACCGCGACGGCCACCCGCTGGTCACGGCCGAAGTCACGACCCGCGCCCTCAACCTTTTCCGCTCCACCGCCATCGCGATCTGCAACGAGCGCCTCGAGACCCTCGGTCAGCGCCTGTCGCTCGGCGACCATCTGCAGGAGCCTCCGGCCGTCTTCACGCGTCAGGTCGCCAAGCACGCCGCCTTCCATGGCGAAGCCGGCGAGGCCGCGATGAAGCGCAACATCGGCGAGACCTGGCGCCAGTACATCAACCTGATCCGCCTGCGTTTGCCGAACGTCGAAGGCGAACTCGGCCACGGTCAGCATCGGACGCCCGAGGGCGTCATCGCCGACCTGCTGTTCCTCCGCGAGACCTTGGTCGAAGTGGGCGCCGGTCGCATCGCCCGCGCGGAGCTCGATCCGCTCCTCCGTTTCCTCCGTACCTTCGGCTTCCACATGGCCTGCCTGGATATCCGCCAGAACAGCGCCTTCCACGACAAGGCCATCGGCCAGCTCCTCGCCGCCACCGGCCAGGATGACACGAACTACTCGCAGTGGGACGAATCCCGCCGCCTCGGTTTCCTCGACTCCGAACTCCGTTCGACCCGTCCGTTCCTCCGCGAGCAGGCGAGCATCGGCCCGGAAGCCGACGCCGTGGTCGCCTGCCACCGCGCCCTCGTCACGCACATCAACCAGTATGGTTCCGCCGGCCTCGGGTCGCTGATCGTCAGCATGACCCGTTCGGTCTCGGACCTGTTGTCCGTCTATCTCCTCGCCCGTGAGGCCGGCCTGACCGCCGGCGGTTCCGAAGACGCCTACTGTCTGCTTCCTGTCGTCCCGCTCTTCGAGACCATCGGCGACCTTGAGCGCAGCACGGGCATCATGGATGCGTTCCTGTCGCACCCGATGACCAAGCGGACGCTGCAGGCCCGTCGCGACGCCGGCATCACCGACGGCCTTACCCAGCAGGTCATGATCGGCTACTCCGACTCGAACAAGGACGGCGGCATCCTCGCCTCCCTCTGGAACCTCTACCGCGCCCAGCAGAATCTCGCCGCCGTCGGCGAGAAGCATGGCGTCCGCATCATCTTCTTCCACGGCCGTGGCGGCACCATCTCCCGTGGCGCCGGTCCGACGCACCGCTTCATCGACGCCCTTCCGCAGGGTTCGATCCAGGGCGAGATGCGCGTCACCGAGCAGGGCGAGAGCATCACGCAGAAGTACGCCAACCACATCACCGCGGTGAACAACCTCGAACTGCTGACCGCCGGCGTGACCCAGAACACCTTCCTGCATGACGTCGCCGTCCGCAGCGAAGCCAGTCAGGCCAAGGTCATGGACCGCCTCGCCGAGTTTTCCCGCGAGGCCTATCAGTCGCTGATCCAGACCCCGCGGTTCATCGAGTTCTTCCGCCAGGCCACCCCGATCGACGTGATCGAAGCCAGCCGCATCGGCTCCCGCCCGTCGCGCCGCACCGGCGCCGCCTCGCTCGAGGATCTCCGCGCCATCCCGTGGGTCTTCGCCTGGAGCCAGGCCCGCTTCTATCTCTCCGGCTGGTATGGCGTCGGCTCCGCGCTCGCCCGCCTCAAGGAAGAAGACCCGAAGGGCTTCGAGATCATCCGCAAGAACTACGACGATTGGCCGCCCCTGCGCTACATGCTCAAGAACGCCTCCACCAGCGTCCTGGCTTCCAACCGCAGCATGATGAAGCTCTACGGCGCGCTCGTGACCGACAAGAAGCTGCGTGGCCTCTTCCTGAACCGCATCCTCGCCGAGCACAACCTGACCCGCAGGATGCTCGACGAGCTTTCCGGCTCCAAGCTCAGCGAAGGCCGTCCGCGTCTCCGCAAGGTGATCGCCCTCCGCGAGTCCGCGATCGACCTCCTGCACGAACAGCAGGTGGCGTTGCTCAAGGACTGGCGCAAGAAGGTGGCCGACGGCGACCGCAAGGAAGCCGACGCGCTGCTGCCGCAGATGCTCCTCTCGTTGAACGCCATCGCCGCCGGCCTCCAGGCCACGGGCTGAGGTCGCTCAGCGTTTCGGCAGGGAAAGGTCCACGAAGTTGCCGACCGGACGAGGGCCCCCGCATTTCATGATCGCGGTTCCCTCGTCAATTTCGTCGAACATCGCTATATACAGGGATTTGGCGCCGGCTTCACGGGCGGCGACGGCCTGTGACCACAGGAAGCGGCCTCCCAGGCGCGGAATGGCGTTTTTCGGGGCTTTCTTGCCCTTCGAGGCGGAAAGGTTGCTCCAGCTGAAACCGGGAAAGATCACCGGGAGGTAAGTCTTCTGCTTGGTGCGACACCAGGCGATGTCGGGCGCCCAGACCTCCTTGGCCAGTTCGGCCGCTCCTTTCGGATCATCGCACCGCCCGACGGTCCAGGGGCTGATGATATCGGCCCGGCGGATGAGGTCGTGCAAGGCCGGATCGGACACGCTATCGTTCTTCTGTTCGCGCCAGTAGGTGGGCACGCCGATCATGATCGCGGCGCCCGTGGACTTGAGCTCGGCGAGCAGCGTGGCCCATTCCTTGAGCGCCGGCGGGCGTTCCTTGAACCCCAGGCCCCAGACGGCGACGAGCGGCTTCCCTTGGTGGAACTGGGCGCAAGGTTGCTTCGTCTGACCGTTGGCGACGAGACGCCGCCAGTCATCGGAGACCGTCCGGAATTTTTCGGGGGATAGGCCGGTGAGGTCGTACATCACCGTCAGGGCGCGGCCTTCGGCGTTGGCGGCGTCGGTGCAGTGGCGCAGGACCATGTCCAGGGAGTCGACGTTACGACTTCCGCCCAGGCCGACCGCGAAGCGTTGGAGCATCGCGCCATCGATGCCGTACTCGTTCATCCAGCGGAAGTGCCGCCGCACGGTTCCCGGATGGGCGCTGCTGAACAGGTCGGCCTGGCGCCCATCGGCATATCTGAACGGCGACGGGTAGCGTTCTTCCGGGGGGAAATCGCGGAGGTCAGGCCAGAGATCGAACGAATAGGTTTCGGTGGAAAAGAGTTTCCCTGGTCCGAAATGGACCCAGCCGAGGCCGCTGGGGTCGCCTTCGGCCCGGAACCATCCCTGGTAGCCTGTGACGACCTTGCCGGACAGGGTAGGGTGCCGAGGTGCTTGGGCCTGAGCGAAAGCCGCCAAGGCCAAGCAAAGCGTCCAAAGCCCCGGTTTCATGTCGGATTCAGACGTGCTTCCAGAAATCCATCAGGAAGCGCGTGGCCAGCTGGGCGAGGAAGACGATGTTCCAGAAGATCAGCTGGAGGCCGAGGGAGGGGCCGAA
>RGES01000066.1 GCA_009917805.1 Verrucomicrobiota bacterium | reverse complement strand
CCGGCCTGGACCGAAGGCGTCCAGCTCATCGGCGTCGGCGGCAAGATCGTCCTCTATTGCCCGTCCGCCATCGCCTACGGCGAACAGGGCCAGGGCCCGATCCCCGGCAAGTCCGTCCTCGAATTCGAGGTCGAGCTCGTCGAGATCTCGAAGGCCAAGTAAGGGCTGATTCCAGTCCTTTCCGCGCGGCGCATCGAAAGGTGCGCCGCTTTGCTTTACAGCGGGAACAAACTCCCCTCTATGAGGTACTACCCCTCATTCATGCGTCTTGTCCTCACCATGGCATTTCTGGCGGCGGCGTCGCTTCGCGGCGCCGAGCTCGGCGTGCCGGCGTCGACGGCCGTCGCGGCTCCGGCCGGCCCGCTCTCCCTGGAGAAGGCCATCGACCGGACCTTGCTCTACAACCTCGGCCTGACCGTCACCCGGCTCGACGCCCTGCGCTCCCTCGATGCGGTCGATGTCTCGGAGGCGGTCTTCGACCCGAACCTCTCCTGGACCAACCGCCTGAGCGGCTCCCATCTTCATGCCGACATCACGGGCGGCGTCCCGGCCACGCGCTGGCATGACTCCGACGTCGCGCTGAGCCAGAAGTTCACCTGGGGTGGCACGCTCTCGGTCGGCGCCGGCCTCACGCGTACCTGGGGCGATTCCGCCCATCTCGCCACGGCCTCCCAATACGACCTGGGCACGAACGTCGCCTACACCCAGCCGCTCCTCGCCGGCGGTTGGCGCGCGGTGAACCTCTCCGCGCTCATCTCCGCCCGCCAGACGGCCTACCGCAACCGCCTCTCCCTGCGCGCCGCTTCGCTCGACCTGATCCGCGACGCCGAAGTCGCCTACTGGACCCTCGCCGGCGCCCGCACGTTGGTCTCCTTGCGCGAGACGAGCCTGCGCTCGGCGGAATCGCTCCTCGCCCAGATCCGCGCGAAGCGCTCCCTCGGCGACGCGACGGTGCTCGAAGAACTGCAGGCCGAAGCCGATGTCTCCAGCCAGCGCGTCTCGGTCCTCAACGCCCGCCAATCCCTCGACGGCGCGGAGATGAACCTGCGCCGACTGCTCGGCCAAGGCGACGCCGCCGCGGTCGAGCAGGCCTTGCTCGTCGACGAGCTGCCGACCTCCGCCGTGCCGGCGCCCCAGGCTTTCGCCTCCTGGATCCGCACGGTCGCCGATTTCGATTTCGGCACGGCCATCCAGCTTTCGAACATCGCGCAGGCCGAAGCCGGCGTCGCGCAGGCCGAGCAGAACGACCACCCGAGCCTCAACCTCTCCGTCGGCAGCGCCCGCTTCGGCAACCCCGGCGCCGGCGTCTCCGGCGGATATGACGCCTATCGCCAGCAGGCCGGCTGGAACAACTACGCCGAACTCCGGCTGAGCTTCCCGCTGGGCTTCCGCGAGTCCGAGGCGAACCTCCGTTCCGCCTATCGCGCCCGCCGTCAGGCCGAACTGCGCCTGGCCGACGCCCGCCAGACGCTCGTCTTCGGCGCCCGCGCTTCCTGGCGCGACCTGGAGGCCGCCCGCGCCCGCGTCGACGCGGCGACGTCTTCCCTCGAGCTGCAGCGCAAGTCCTACGAAGGCGAACGCGCGCGCTATGACGCCGGCCAGTCCGACGTCCTCCGCGTGCTCCAGGCGCAGGCCGCGCTCGACTCCGCCCAGCTCAACTGGGTGCAGGCCCATCTCGATGCGCGCGCGGCCTCCGCCAAGGTCGCCCGCCTCGACGGCTCCATCCTCGCGCGCCACGGCTTCACCATGGACGCCGTCGAGCAGAAGATCGGCGCCGGCCTCGGCTCCGAAGACCCGCTTCCCCCTCTGACCGTCACCCCATGAAGTTTCTCAAGCCCCTCGTCCTCCTCGCCGTCCTCGGCGGGCTCGCCTTCGCCTTCTGGCCCAAGAAGAAAGGCGGCGGACATCAGCCGCTCGCCCCGGCCTTCGAAGCCAAGGCCGAGAAGCGCGACATCCGCGAGACGATCGAAGCCGCGGGCTTCGTGCGCGCCGTGACCTACAGCAACATCCGCGCGGAAGTCAGCGGCAAGCTGCAGAAGCTCTACGTCGAGACAGGTGACATGGTGAAGAAGGGCCAGGTCCTCGCCGAGCTCGACCCCGTCCTCGCCAAGGCCGACGAAGACGAGGCCGGCCGCACCCTGCAGCTGCAGAAGTTCACGCTGGAGAAGGTCACCCGCGACCTGCGTCGCTCCGAGGCGCTGCGCGCCAAGGGCTTCGTCTCCGAGCGCGAGATGCTCGACGCCAAGACGGCCTACGAGGTCGCCAAGCTCCAGAGCGAGATCGCCCAGTCCCGCCTCGACAAGGCTTCCGAGAACGTCCGCAAGACGGTCATCCGCGCCCCGCACGACGGCCAGGTCTCCGACTGCACCATCCTCGAAGGCCAGATCGTCATCGGCGCCCAGTCCATCAACAGCGGCACGCTCATCATGACGATTTCCGACACCTCGATCCTGCGCGTCGACGTCAACCTCAACGAGTTCGCCGCCACGCGCGTCGAGATCGGCAAGGACGCGATGGTGACCTTCGACTCGATCCCCAGCCTGCGCAAGCCCGGCAAGATCACCTTCATGACCCCGTTCGGCACGGCCGACCTCAAGGTGCCTGACCTGCGCGTCTTCCCGACGCAGGTCTCGTTCCCGGCCGGCGACGGCGTCCGCCCCGGCATCAGCGCCAACGTCACCGTGACCGTCGACAGCGTCAAGGGCTGCGTCGCCGTGCCGGTCTCCGCGGTGTTCATCGACGGCGCCGACCGCCTCGTGTACGTCCGCAACGCCGAAGGCGAGTGGGACGCGCACAAGGTGAAGCTCGGCCTCAGCGACGCCGGCTGGTCGCAGATCAAGGAAGGCGTCGCGCTGGGCGACGTCGTCAGCCTCGTCCGTCCCGCGCCCGTCCGCTGAGATGTCCGCGCTCATCGCCATCCGCGGCCTGCGCAAGGCCTACGTCATGGGCGACGAGACCGTCCATGCGCTCGCGGGCGTCGACCTTGATTTCCAGAAGGGCGAGTTCGTCGCGATCCTGGGCCCGTCCGGTTCGGGCAAGTCGACGCTGATGCATATCCTGGGCTTCATGGACACGCCGACCGAAGGCAGCATCGTCTTCGACGGCCAGGAGGTCGCCAAGCTCGACCCCGACCTGCGCGCCTGGTACCGTTCCAACCGCGTCGGCTTCGTCTTCCAGTCCTTCAACCTGCTGCCGCGCCTCACGGTCCTGGAGAACGTGGCCTTGCCGCTGCTCTACCGCGAGCATTCCGATCCGGCCGCCAACGCGGCCGCGGCCACGGTCGCGCTGGAGCGCGTCGGGATGTCGCATCGCCTCGACCACCGTCCGAGCCAGCTCTCCGGCGGCGAGCGCCAGCGCGTCGCCATCGCCCGCGCCATCGTGGGTTCGCCGTCCATCATCTTCGCCGACGAACCGACGGGCAACCTCGACGTGAAGAACGTCGACCGCATCCTCGACCTGCTGGGCTCCCTCATCAAGGAGGGCATCACGGTGGTGCTCGTCACGCATGACCTTTCCGTCGCCGAGAAGGCCCACCGCGTCATCTCGATGCGTTCGGGCCTCGTCCAGGAGGACCGCACCCGATGAAGCTCTTCGACCGCCTCCGGCCCGCCGTCGTCAACGGGCTCCGCGAACTGCAGGCCAACAAGGTCCGCTCGCTGCTCTCGATGTCGGGCATCATCCTCGGCGTCGCGTCGCTCGTCGCGATGGTCACCGTCGTCCAGGGGATGGTCGGCAACTTCCGCCAGTTCGTCGACGCCATGGGCGGCATCGAGAAGATCACCGTGACGCGCGAGCAGCTGCCGAAGGAGCAGGAGCACCTCGCCGAGCTTTCCGAAGGCATCACCATGCGCGACGTCGAGCGCATCCGGAAGACGGTGCCGCTGGTGGAGAACATCTCGCCCGAGGCGCGCGTCGGCTACGAGCGGCTGATCATCGACGGCCATGAGACGAGCACCTACGTCACCGGCGTCACGGCGGACTACCTGCCGGTGGCCAAGCGCTGGGTCGATCCGGGCTTCGGCCGCTTCATCAGCGGGCTCGACGTGCTGAACATGAACGACGTCATCGTGCTGGGTTCGGCCGTGGTGCCCGAGCTCTTCGGCCCGAACGAGGATCCCGTGGGCAAGATCGTCAAGATCCGCGGGCGGCGCTTCACGGTCATCGGCGTGCTGAACAACATCGAGGGCACCGGCATGCAGATCCGTTCGGCCAACTCGCGCAGCTCCGGCGGCGCCTGGCGCTGGCGCAACAGCGGCGCGTTCATCCCCGTCTCCACGGCCCAGGCGAAGTTCCTCGGCAACGACCGCCTCAGCGGCCTCGGCCTGCGCATCGGCGAGGCCGAGCAGCTCCGCAACGCCGTCGAACAGACGGAGCGCACGATGCTGGCCGGGCACAAGGGTCTCCGCGACTTCGCGATCTCGACCAACGAGCAGACGCTCGAGGACTTCCGCAAGACGGAGGCGGCCTTCAAGCTCTCGCTCGGCGGCGTCGCCGGCATCTCGCTCTTCGTCGGCGGCATCGGCATCATGAACGTGATGCTGGCCTCCATCAACGAACGCATCCGCGAGATCGGCGTCCGCAAGGCCGTCGGCGCGCGCGGCTCCGACCTCTTCCTGCAGTTCCTCGCCGAGGCCGCGGTGATCTCCGTCGTCGGCGGCGTCATCGGCCTGGCGGTCTCGATGGGCATCGTGGCCTTGATGAACTACATCCTGACCCAGGCGCTTCCGACCGGCGCGGTCGCCACCCTCGACTGGGTGATCATGTCGCAGGGCCTCGCCTTTTCCGTCGTCGTCGGCCTCGTGGCCGGCGTCTACCCCGCGCTCCGCGCCGCCAAACTCGACCCGATCGAAGCCCTCCGCCACGAATGAGATCCCTGCTCCCCGCGTTCCTCGCCGTCGTCACGCTGACGGCCGATCCCCTGCCGACGTTCGACGTCTTTCCGGGCAAGCCGCCGGGCGAGACGTTGACGATGAAGGAAGGGCAGGACCCGCATGGCACCCGCACGCCGGGCCATCGCGGCAACGTGTTCGCGCCCGAGCTCACGCCTTGGCCGTCCCCGCGCCCGCATTCGCCGATCATCCTGATCTGCCCGGGCGGCGGCTACAACGGCCTCGCCGACGGCCACGAGGGCGACGAGGTCGCGAAGCGCCTCAACGCTTACGGCTGCGGCGCCGTCATCCTCCGCTACCGCGTCCCCCGCCGCGACAAGGATCGTCCGTGGATCGTCCCGCTGATCGACGCCCGCGCCTCCCTCGAGATCGTGCGCGCCCGCGCGAAGGAATGGAACGCCGATCCGCAGAAGGTCGGCATCCTCGGCTTCTCCGCCGGCGGCAACCTGGCCGCCCGCGCGGCTTTTTCTCCGGCCGATGGCGCCGTGCCTCGCCCGGACTTCGCGGTCATGATCTATCCGGCTTATCTCTTCGAGAAGGATCAGCCGGACAGCACCCTGCGCGACGGACCCGACGGCGTGATCCCGCCGAAGGGCACGAAGCCCGTGCCGGCCTTCTTCGCCCACAGCGCCGACGACCGTATCCCGGCCGAGGGTTCGATGGCCCTCGCCGCGAAGCTGAAGTCGCTCGGTGGCTCCGCCGAAGTCCATGTCTGGGCCAAGGGCGGCCACGGCTGGGGCGCGACCGACCGTTGCGAGGCCGCCAAGGTCTGGACGGAGACCCTCCGCGCCTGGCTGATCGACCAGAAGCTGCTCGCCCCTCTCTGAACTTTCCCATGAAGACCACGCTCCTCCTCGGTATGCTCTGCGCCTCCCTCGCCGCCGCTCCGCTTCCGCCCGCGCCGGTGTGGGAAGGCGCGCCTCCGGCCGAAACCCTGAAGGCCAAGCCCGGCCAGGATCCCAAGGGCATCATCAACAAGAACGGCCATCGCACCGACGTGATGATCCCGGAGTATGTCGCCTATCCCGCCGCCAAGCCCGGCGCGCCGATCGTCATCGTCTGCCCGGGCGGCGGCTATGGCATCCTCGCCGAGGCAACCTCGCCGCCCGCGTGGCCTACTCGCCGGCCGAAGCCGACACGCCGCGCCCGGATTTCGCCGTGATGGTCTACCCGGCCTATCTCTTCGAGAAGGATAAGCCCGACAGCACGCTGCGGGACGGCCCGGATGGCGTGATCCCGCCGAAGGGCACGAAGCCCGTGCCGGCGTTCTTCGCGCACAGCGCCGATGATCCTTATCCGGCCGAAGGTTCGATGGCCCTCGCCAAGGTGCTCAAGTCGATGGGCGGCTCCGCGGAAGTGCACGTCTGGGCCAAGGGCGGCCACGGCTGGGGCGCTTCCGAGCGCTGCGAGGCCGCCAAGAAATGGACCGACCTGCTCGGCGCCTGGATGAAGGAACGCGGCCTGCTCGCTCCCTGAGCCCGGCGGGAACCCGGCCAATAAAAAAGCCGCCCGGGTGGGCGGCTTTTGTTTGGGCTCGAACTTCGCTTAGAAGTTGAAGCGGAGGGCGGCGATTCGTGGCGAAGGCGTTCGTGGTGTCGATGCTCGCGCCGCTGAAGTGCACGCCGCCGACGCCGGCGCCGATGAACGGACGGATGCCGTTGCTCTGGGAGAGGTTGTAGGTCAGGTCCAGGGTGGCGCTGGTGGCCTTGGCGTCCACGAGGGCGACGGCGCTCGAGATGTTCTTACGACCGAAGTTCAGGCCGAGGTGGTACTCGTTGTTGAGGTGGGTGCCGATGCCGAGTCCGACGACGCTGACGTTGTCGTAGTTGTCGAGGCGGGAGTGGCCGACGTTGACGTCCAGGGTGTAGGCCTGGGCGGCGGTGGCGGCGGTGAGGAGGGCGAGCGTGCTGAGGGTTTTCATGGGGAGAAGTTAATTTAGGCGGGGGGAGGGTCGTGTAAAGGCGGAACGTTTACTTGGCCTCAACCAGCTCGACGCCAGTGATTTCCACGCGTTCCGTGGGGGTGGAGCGCTCAGGGCCGACGCAGACGACGTTGGCGATCTTGTTGAGGACTTCCTCGCCGGCGACCAGCTTGCCGAAGGCCGTATATTTGTTATTTAGGAAGGAGGCGTCGCCGTGGCAGATGAAGAACTGGCTGCCGGCGCTGTCCGGGTCGCTGGAGCGGGCCATGGAGAGGACGCCCTTCACGTGGGCGCGGTTGTTGAACTCGGCCTTGACCATGTAGCCGGGGCCGCCGGTGCCGGGGATGCCGCGGGCGCCGACCTTGGAGTTCGGGCAGCCGCCCTGGATCATGAAGCCCTTGATGATGCGGTGGAACGCGGTGCCGTCGTAGAACTTCTCGCGGGAGAGCT
>RGES01000065.1 GCA_009917805.1 Verrucomicrobiota bacterium | reverse complement strand
TCCCTCCCGCCCTCGCCCTCTCCTCCGCCGCCGCCTGCGCACCCCCTTCCCCGCCATGAAGCTCCGTGAACGCCTCGAATCCCTCGGCGGCGCGGGCGAAGGCCTGCCCACGTTCTTCGTGCTGCCGGCTCACGGCGACTGCGTCCGCCTGAGCGGACCGGAACTCCATGGCGACATCGGCGTGCGCATCGCCGGCGACGACGCCGGGCCGGCCGGCGTCGACGGCCGGACGAACGAGGTCACCTTTGATTTCCGCGCCGCGGACAAAGCGGTCGTCCAGGCGATCGTGGCCGGCCTCGGGCCGGAGGTCCGCGAGGAGAAAGTCCGCCGCCCCAAGCAGGAAGTCATGGGCCACTCCGTCGCCGGCCACCAGCCCAACGTCGGCCACTTCCTGGCCTGGGCGGCCCGCATGCCGAGCATGGCCGACCACCTCATCCTCGAGTCGGCGATCGACGCCGGCTTCACGTGCGACTTCGACTGCTTCGAACACATCCACGCCGCGATGCGCGCGCTGGACTTCATGCGCATGGTCCGGATGGAGGGCGGCATCGGCAGCGCGTGCGACGGCGACGAGATCCCGCCGCACCTGCGCCACCCGACGCGCCAGGGCCTGAGCGGCAAGGCGGCGATGGTCGTCGTGCACGCCGGCCGCAAGATCAGCCTGGACGCGACGATCGACACCAAGCCGGATCCTGCCGGCAAGCGCCTGCGGATCCACTACGGCTGGTCTTCCGCACTGCAGCGCTACGTGGTCGGCTGGGTCAGCGACCTCCCTCCGAAGGCTCAGTGATCGGGATGCCGCTGCATCTTCTCGCCGAAGGCGAAGAGGATCATCGAGGCCAGGAACACCCCGTGGATGATGGCCTGCCAGAGGATGACCTTCTCGTGCGCGGGCGTCAGCGGCTTGTCGCCCGCGGCCGCGGTGATGTCGATGAAGCTCTTGAGGAGGTGGATCGCCGAGATGCTCGCGAGGCTGCCCGCGAGCTTCACCTTGAGGGTGTTGGCGTTGATGTGGTCGAGCCAGTCGGGGCGGTCGCCGTTCTCGCCGAAGTCGATGCGCGAGACGAAGGTCACGTAGCCGCCGACGACGACCATGTTGACGAGGTTGGCCACCATCGAGATGTCCACGAGCGACAAGATCCCGAGCATGATGGTGCTCTCGGTGGCGGTCGAAAAGTCATGCAGCAGATGCAGGAGCTCCTGCACGCTCTTCCAGGCATAGGCGACGGCGGCCAGGATCAGCGCGACATAGATCGGCGCCTGCACCCAGCGGCTGGCGAAGATGAAATATTCCAGCCCGTGCTCGAGCTTCTCGGCGAACCCTTGTTCCTTGGAGTCGTTGGCCATGCGGGGAGGTTCGCCATTCCCGGCCGACCGTCAAGCCGACGGACGGACCTCAGACGCCGGCGCTGGCCGCCGCGTCGCCCAGGGGGCTGGCGTTCGGGTCGCGCAGGTAGGCGTCGGCCTTGGCCGAGACGATCACGCCGTAGTTGATGGTGCCGAGCCAGCCGGACATGATGATGCCGACGCTGCCGGCATGGTAGAAGCCGCCGACCTGTTCGGGCAGGGCCATCGAGACCTTGAGGCCTTCGAACTTGGTGCCGAAGGACGTGCCGCCGACGTGACGGACGTAACGCTGGACGGTGCGCGGGGTGGCGGCCTCGGCATGGTCGACCTTCGAACGGATGTCGGGGATGAACTTCTCGAGGCCCTTGAAGGACTCCTCGATGACGCGCGCCTTATGCGTCGCGTAATCGGCCTCGGAGAGCTGCGCCCAGTCCTCGAACTTCTGGTTGACCGAGGTGACGATCGCGTAACGCGGCTTCTTGGTGTGCGGACGGGTGTCCGGGTAATAGACCGAGTAGGTACGCGAGGTGGTATGGAAGTCGACGAGCTCCTGGCTCGAGAACGGCTTGGCCTCGGAGGTGAACACGAGGTCGCCGATGTGCGGGATGGTCTCGCCTTCGCGCACGCCCATGTAGACCTGGCAGGAAGAGGTGTTCACGCGGACCTTGCGGGCCTCCTCGAGGAACGGGGCCTCGAAGGCGGTTTCGCCGCCCATCTTGAGGACGGTGTCCTTGATGTTGGCGTTGGAGACGACGGTCGAGCAGGCGACCTCGGCCTCCTCGCCGAGACGCGTGCCGCGGAGCTTCACGCCGACGACGCGACGACGGCCGGAGGCGTCCTTTTCGACGTGGACCTTCTCGACGAGCACGTTGCGGCGGATGTCGACCCCGTTGGCCTTCATCTCGGCGGTCATGAGGTTGATCATGGTGTCCGTGCCGCCCTGGAAGATGAACACGCCCTTCGACATGAAGTTCGAGAAGACGATGCCGAAGGTGATCGCGGGGTCGTCGAGGGTGGAGCCGTTGGCGTAGGCGATCGGCTCGAGCAGGAGGCGCTGGACGTCCGGGCGGCCGGGGAAGAACTGTTCGAACAGCTGCCGCGTGGTGCGCGGGTCGTTGTCGTAGTAGTTCATCTCGCGCAGGTGCGCGAAGAAGGCCTCGACGGTCTCGGCGGAGAGCTTGAACTGCTCGATGAGGATGCGCGTGAAGTCGGCGCGGTCGAAGGTCGTGCGGACGTCGAAATCCGGGTTGATGAAGCGGACGTCGCTGAGCTGGTGGATGCGGTCCGAGATCTCCTTGGTCCAGTAGCGGCGCGTGGACTTGATCATCCCGTGGGGGAAGCCGTGCAGGGAGATGTCGAAGACGTGGCCGCCGGCGCGCTTGAAGAAGGTGGCGAGGCCGCCCAGCTGGTAGTGATGCTCGAGGAGGAGCACCTTGCGCCCGAACTTCGCGAGGTTGTTCGCCGCGGTCATCCCGCCGAGGCCGGCGCCGATGACGACGGCGTCATAGCGAGGAAGGAGACTGTCGAACGGCGAGGGCATTGCGAAGGAAGATGAAGTAGGACGAAGCAGGGGTTAAGGGGAAGTCGAAAGCGGTCAAACCGCCCCGCGACTACTTCCCCGCGACCGTGAGCGCCCAGCCGGCCCGGCCCTTGCTCAGGCGGACCTTCCGCCCGAAGAGCTTCGAGAGCGCGGCGGGCTTCAGGACGTCGGCCATCTTGCCGGCGGCGAGGGCCGACCCGCTCCGCAGCAGCAACGCGTGCGTGAACGTCGGCAGGATCTCCTCGACATGGTGGGTGACGAACACGATCGCCAGGCCGGGCTTGAGCTTCGGCAGGCGCTTCACGAGCGCGAGGAACTCCGCGCGCGCGATGGGATCGAGGCCGGCGCAGGATTCGTCGAGGATCAGCAGCGCGGGGTCGGAAGCCAGGGCGCGGGCGATGAGCACACGTTGGCGTTCGCCTTGCGAAAGGTGACCCCACGGCCGCTGCGCGAGTCCGCCGACCTTGAGCAGGCGGAGCAAGCGGCGCGCGCGCGCGAGCGTCGCGGGCTTCGGCCGGCGCCAGAGGTTGATCAGTCCGTCGACGCCGCCGGCGACGACCGAAAGCGCCGGCTCGGCGGGGGCGATCATCGCGGCGACGGACGGACCGACGAGGCCGATGCGCCGACGCAGCTCGCGCCAGTCGCTGCGGCCGAACGTCTCGCCGAGGACCGCGAGCGAACCCGAGGTCGGCGCGAAATAGCCGGTGAGCGCGGCGAGCAGCGACGACTTGCCCGAGCCGTTCGGACCGAGGATCACCCAATGCTGACCCGGCTCCACGCGCCAATCCAGGCCGCGCAGGATGACCTTGTCCTCCCGCGCGATGCGCAGACGGGAGACTTCGAGCACGGGAATCTTGGCGACGGGACGGGACACGGCGTAAGGCTATGGAGCAAGCCGAGGTCGCTTCCAAGCCGCAACCACGCTTGCCCTCGGCGAGGTTCATGCCTACCCCTTGGACATGCGCCGGTACCCCGCCCTGCTCCTCGTCCTGCTCTCCGCCGTCGTCCGCGCCGCCGAACCGGCCGCCCCCGCGCCGCGCACCACGCCCGAAGGCCTCGTCATCAAGGAAGGCGTCGAGACCCGCATCGCCTGCGACCACAACGGCGGCTATTCCAAATACTCCGGCGTCTACCATTACCGTGTCGTGCTGCCGAAGGGCTACCACGGCGACGCGACCAAGAGCTGGCCCGCGATCTTCGTCGCCTCCCCCGGCGGCAACGCCTCGATGGGCAACATGGCCGACTGGATCAAGAAGCACGGCTACATCGCCATCCTCCTCGACGAATCCAAGAACGGCCCGTGGGATCCGAGCGTCGGCAACTTCCTCGCCGCCAACCAGGACGCCGAGAAACGCTTCCGCATCGCCCCCGGCCGCAAGGTGTGCACCGGCTTCTCCGGCGGCTCGCGGGCGAGCTCGGTCTTCGTGAGCATCGGCGATAATTTCGGCGGCGTGGTGCTGCAAGGCGCCGGCGTCGGCCAGCTCGACAACGGCATCCAAGGCCTGCGCGGCGTGCAGATTCCCGCCGTCGCCCTGACCATGGGCAAGAAGGACCCCAACCGCGGCGAGATCAAGCAGCTGCGCGAGACGCAGGGAGACCGCCTCCAGGTCTTCGAGTTCGAAGGCGGCCACCAGTGGGCCCCGAAGGACGTCGTCGAGAAGGCCCTCGATTACGTCGACGGCAAGCTGCCGAAGTAAGCGGTCGGTCTTGCCAACGCGCGGACGCGCGGACATCAAGGACGCATCCCCATGCGTTCCGCCCTCGCCTGCCTGTTCCTCGGCCTCGTCGCGTCCTTCGCCGCCGACGCTCCCGTGAAGTTCAACGACCCGAAGCCGCAGGCCTACCACCTCACGGTGCGCGCCAGCGAGGTCGACCCGGCCGCGAAGTCCTACCCGGAGCTCGACTTCAACCTGGAGAGCAAAGGCAAGCCGGCGGACATGGAGACCGCCGACGTCGACACGCGCGTCGCGCCCCGCGGCCAGCTCGTCGTCTGGCTGATGGGCCATAACCCCGTCCTCGCCGAGAAGGTCAACGGCTACGGCTACCACCACATCAGCGTCGCCTACGCGCGCGGCTGGTTCGGCACCCTCAACACCGTCCCCGCCGACACGCAGCACCTCGGCAACATCCGCCTCGAGGCCACCGCCGGCGTCGACGCCTCGAAATCGGTCGAGATCGCCGAGCCGGATTCCGCCAAGGGCCGCGCCACGCGCCTCGTGCAGTGGCTCGTGAAGAAGCACCCGCAGGGCCGCTGGGAACAGTTCCTCACCGCGGGCGGCAAGGAGCTCGACTGGACCAAGGTCGTCGTCGGCGGCTCCTCGCACGGCGCCACCTCTTCCGCGCGTTTCGCGATGCACCAGAAGGTCGCGCGCGTGATCATGTTCTGCGGCCCGCGCGACAACACCGAAGACTGGCAGGCCGGCCCGTCCGCCACGCCCAAGAACCGTTTCTTCGGCTACAGCCACGTCCTCGACGGCGGCTGGACCGGCGACCACTACCAGCGTTCCTGGCTCATGCTCGGCCTCAACCAGTTCGGACCGATCGTGAACACCGAGAAGGAGAAGGCGCCGTACGGCCACTCGCGCCGCCTCATCACCGACGCACCGCTCAAGGGCACCGAGAAGGAACAGGCCGCGAAGGGCCATGGCTACGTGACGCCGAGCAAGGGCTCGCCGAAGGACGCCCAGGGCCGCCCCCTGCAGGAAGACGTGTGGAAGTATCTCTTCACCTCGGACGTGGAAGTCACCGGCAAGCCCGTCCCCGCCGAACCCGGCGTGAAGATGGATCAGCGCACGGACGCCAAGCCCAAGGCGACGAAGAAGAAGTAAGCGGACGCAGGGACGGCTTGCCCTCGGACGGCTTTCGGCTGTTGGATGGTCGGGTTCACCGTGGCCATCCGCATCGACCTCGTCACCCTCTTCCCGGCCATGGCCGACGGCTTCCTCCAGGAGTCCGTCATCGGCAAGGCCATCGACAAGGGCCTGATCGCCTTCAAGGCCCACGACCTGCGCGCCTACTCCAAGGACAAGCACCGCAAGGTGGACGACATGCCTTACGGGGGCGGACCCGGCATGCTGATGACCTGCCAGCCTCTTTTCGACGCCGTCGACGCCCTGGCCACCCCGGACTGCGAAGTGGTCTACCTTTGCCCGGATGGTGAACAATTGACCAATAAGCTGGCCAAGGAACTGGCCCAAAAGAGCCATTTGATCCTGATTTCAGGACACTATGAGGGCATCGACCAGCGCTTCCGCGACCGGAAGGTCACCCGGGAGGTCTCGATCGGCGATTATGTGCTCACTAATGGCACTTTGCCGGCCTGCGTCCTGGTCGATTGCCTCGGCCGGCAGATCCCCGGCGTACTCGGGGAGGAAAACTCCTTGACGGGGGATAGTTACAACGGCAAGTTGCTCGCCTTTCCGCAGTTCACCCGACCCGCTGTTTATGATGGTCTCGAGGTGCCCCCCGTCCTCCTAGGAGGAAACCACGCCGAAATCGAAAAATGGCGTCGGGAAAGGCAAATAGAGAAGACAAAGCAACGCAGACCGGACCTGATGAAAGACCAAGAACACCAGCCATGAGCAACCATCCCCTCATCCAATTTGCCACCCAGCCCCAGCTGAAGACCGCCCGCGGCGACCATGAATTCAAGGTCGGCGACGGCGTCAAGGTCGCCACCAAGGTTCGCGAAGGCGACAAGGAGCGCACCCAGACCTTCTCCGGCATCGTCATCCAGCGTAAGGGCGGCGGCATCCACGAAACCTTCACCGTTCGCCGCGTCTCCTTCGGCGAAGGCGCCAGGGCAAGTCGGCCACCAAGGTCAAAGAAAAGCGCTTCGACCCGACCGAGCACGCCGCCGCTGCGGCTGCCGCGGCCGCCGCCAAGTAAGCCTTCACTGGCTGCTCCGAAACCCCGCCACCTGGCGGGGTTTTTTGTGCCTGGATTTCGCCCACTCCCAGGGTCTTGGGCATAAAGCGGGTTTTGCCCCTATTCGCCGAATACAACCTAAACCACTTATTAACAGAGGCTTGTTTTGCGTGTTTTGAAACACCCTCCGGCCAGCGGGGGGTAAAGTTTTACGAAAACCTTCTGGGGAAGGCTTGACTCTCCCCCGCCCTCCTGCGTCTTTGCACATCCGTCTTTTGAGAACCCTCCCGGGACGATCACCACACCACCTTCTCCAAATCCAATGCTACGCATCCGCCTCCAACGCTTCGGTACGAAAAACGAGCCGACCTACCGCCTCGTCGTCGCCGAACAAGCCATCCGTCGCGACGGCCGTTTCGTCGAAGTCCTCGGTAACTACAATCCCCGCGCCCGTGGCAAGACCCCGGGCCTGGTGATCAACGTCGAGCGCGTCGACCATTGGGTCAAGCTCGGCGCCCAGCCGTCCGACACCGCG
>RGES01000064.1 GCA_009917805.1 Verrucomicrobiota bacterium | reverse complement strand
CCGAGTTCCGCGGTCACCACGCTGTCGGAGCCGAGCACGCCGCTTTCCTTCCAGTCGAGCTGCTCGCCGAGCTTCTGGGATTCCGCGAAGAGGCCCGCGCCCGTGAGGCGGCCGAGGCGGCGGGCGAGGATCGTGCGTTCGACCGTCACCTTGAGCGTCTTGCCCGGCGTCGGCGTGAGACGGACGCCGCGGTAGCCGAAGCCGTCGGCCTTCACGCCGTAGCCGTGGCCGTGGAGCGAGAACCAGGTCTCGCGTCCCATCAGTTCGGGCAGGTCGAAGGCGATCAGCCCGGCGTTGTCGGAGACGAAGCGCTCGCCGTGGACCGTGCGGAGCTCGACGCCCGGCACCGGCCATTCGTCGCCCTTCTCGACGATCTCGATGCGGCAAGGTTGGGCCGCGGAGGCCGTCGCCGCGAACGCCAGCAGGCCGAGGAGCCAAGGGGTGAGCCGCATGTGCCGAGTGTCGGCGGAATCGGCCGTGATTCAAGCCTGCGCGGGGCTTTTCGCTTGGAGCGGGGGCCGTCCGGGCTTACCTCTGGGGCATGCTTCCGGAAGCGCGCCAGAAAGAGCTCAAGGCCTTCGCCGAGAAACTCGCGGACATCGCCCGCCGGGTCCTGGTCGCGGCCCATGCGCGCGTCGGCACCGAGGTCGAGTTCAAGTCCGACGGCACGCCCGTCACCGTCGCCGACAAGGAAGCCGAGCGTCAGATGCGCGCGGCCATCAAGGCGGCGTATCCCGACCATGGCATCCTTGGCGAGGAATTCGGCCCGGAGAACGTCGACGCCGAGTATTGCTGGGTACTCGATCCCATCGACGGGACCAAGTCGTTCCTTTCCCGCGTCCCGCTCTACGTCACCCTCATCGGCCTGCGTCACGAAGGCAAGCCCGTGCTCGGCGTCATCGACCAGCCGATCCTGTGCGAGCGCATCATCGGCGACAACCGCACGTGCGAGCTCAACGGCCGCCCCGTGCGCGTGGCCGAAGCCCCGCTCAAGGAAGCCGTCGTCGTCTCCACCGACCTCGACAACGTCCGTCGCCTGCATCGCGACGTCCGCTGGAACCGTTTCGCCGACAGCGTCGCCCACGTGCGCACGTGGGGCGACGGCTACGGCCACCTCCTCGTGGCGGCGGGACGCGCGCACGTCGTGGCCGACCCGATCATGAATCCGTGGGACCTCGTGCCCGTGCTGCCCGTCCTGCGCGGCGCCGGCGCCGTCGTGACGTCCTGGGAGGGAGGCGATCCCGTCAAGGCCGGCAACATCATCGCCGCCGCGCCGCAGCTGCACGCGGAAGTGATGCGGACGCTGCGCGACTGAGCGCGGCTCAGAGGCGGAGCTTCAGCGAGCGGCCGTGGGCGTCGAGACGCTCCATGCGGGCGAACGCGTCGACCACGCCGGCCGCCTTCTTGAGCGAGGCCGGATCGTATTGCACCAGGCTCGTGCGGCGGAGGAAGTCGGCGACGCGCAGGCCGCTGAAGAAGCGTCCCGTGCCGCCGGTGGGGAGCGTGTGGCTCGGACCGGCGGTGAAGTCGCCGAGGACCGTGGGCGTATGGTTGCCGATCAGGATCGCGCCCGCGGTGGTGATCTGGGCGGAGAGCTTCTTGAGCTTACCCTTCGCGACCATCAGCTCGAGGTGTTCCGGGGCGACCAGGTTGGCGGCTTCGGCGGCGTCCTCGATCTTCGGGACCAGGATGACGCAGACCTTGGCGTCGAGCGCCTTGCGGATCTTCTCGCCGTGCGAGAGGGATGCGGACTGCGAGCGGGCGGCGGCGAGGCACTTGTCGGCGAAGGCTTCGGTCTCCGTCACCAGGTAGAGCTTCTCCTTGCCGCTGCCGTGTTCGGCCTGGGCGCAGAGGTCGGCCGCGACCCACTCCGGCTTCGCGGTGCGGTCGGCGATGATCATCACTTCGCTCGGTCCAGGGAGGAGGTCGACGCCCACGAGGCCGAAGACCTGGCGCTTCGCTTCGGTGACGAAGGCGTTGCCCGGGCCGAAGACCTTGTCGACCGGGGTGACCGTGCTCGTGCCGAGGGCCATCGCGGCGATGGCTTGGACGCCTCCGATCGCGTACACTTCGCGGACGCCGCAGAGGTAGAGCGCGGCGAGGATGTCGGGATTGATCTTTCCGTCCGGGCCGGGCGGGGTGCAGGCGCAGAGTTCCGGGACGCCGGCGACCTTGGCGGGCAACGCGGTCATCAGCACCGTCGAGACGAGGGGGACCTGGCCGCCGGGGATGTAGAGGCCACAGCGACGGATCGCGTGGTGGCGTTCGCCGACCGTGGCGCCGTGCGGGTTCTTCGCCGTCCAGCCTTTGGGCAGCGTGCGGGCGTGGAAGGCCGTGACGCATTTCGCGGCCTCGTCGAAGGATTTCTTCTTCGCCGGGTCGAGGTTGGCGGCGGCCTTCTCGAGCTCCTTGAGCGGCACACGGATCTGGCGGACCGTCAGCTTCGCGTGGTCGAACTTGGCGGTGTAGTCGAGGACCGCGATGTCGCCGCGGGCCTTCACGTCGGCGATGATGGCGGCGACCGCGGCGCGGACGTCAGGGGCGGCTTCGCCCGAGCCGACGAAGGCGCGGAGCTGGGTGCGGAAGTCCTTGTCGCCGGTGCGGAGGAGGGTCATGGGCTCAGAAAGAAGGGAAGTCGAAGAGGCCGGCCGGGATGTCCGGATTCAGCTGGATACGGTCGTAGGACACCTCGCCGGACTTCTTGCCGTCGACGCTGATGGTCTCCTTGGAAGGGAAGGCGATGTCGTCGACCTTCGTCAGCGACTCGACCTTCTGGCGCTGGAGCTCACCCTTCGGGGTCGGCTGGTCGGAGGCCACGAGCGCGAACGTCTCGGCGTCGAAGTGGCGGGTCAGGCGGAAGCCGCTGGCGTAGGCATACTCGACCGCGTGGGTCTTGCGGCCGTCCACTTCGGAGAGCCCTTTGTAGGTCGCCGTGCCGACGCCCGGGGCGGGGATGGCGAAGAAGGCCAGGTCGTCGCGGCCCATGTCCTGGAGCTTCTTGAATTCTTCGTAAGGCACCGAGCGGATCTCGCGGGCGGACAGCGCGTCGAGCCGGCGGGTGGTCCATCCTTCGAGGCGGCCGCTGCAGACGATGCTTTCGAAATTACGGTTACGCTCGATCGTCTTCTGCAGGCGGTAGCCCGGCGCCGCGAGCGTCAGGGTCGTCGCGTTGAGTTCCTTTCCTTGGAGGTCGGTGGCGGCGAATTCCATCCGGAGCGACTTCACCTTGTCCAGGGCGGCGACGTCGGACGTGAGCGCCGCGCGGGCCTTGGCGACGACGGTCTCGACCGTCAGCGGCTTCTCTTCGGCGGACGCCGTGACCGATCCCGCGAGCAGGAGCGTCGCGAACAGCGCGGAGAACGGGCGAAACAGGGCCATGGAAGGCCGATGTTGGGCGGGGGTGCCTGCTTGGCAAGCATCGGAAGGGCGGCGTCCGCCGCTTCCGGAGGGCTTAGCGTTCGCCGGTCGCCTTGAGCAATCCCGCCACGTCGCAACGGCCTTCGTAGAGCGCCTTGCCGACGATGGCGCCGACGAGGTTCGGATAGGCCTTGGCCATCTGGGCGAGACGCGCGACGTCGTCGGTGCCCGAGACGCCGCCGGAGGCGATGACGCCGCAGGGGCAGGCCTTGAGCACCTCTTCGAGGGATTTCCAATTCGGGCCCGTGAGCATGCCGTCGGTCGCGATGTCGGTGTAGATCACCGTCGAGACGCCGAGGTCGCCGGCTTCCTTGGCGAATTCGGTGGCCTTGAGGGCCGTGACGGCCGTCCAGCCTTTGACGGCGACGAGGCCGTCCTTGGCGTCGATGCCGACCGCGAGGCGCGGGCCGTGGGCCTTGGCCATCTCGCGGAGGAAGGCGGGATCGGTCGCGGCGCGCGTGCCGATGACGACGCGGCTGGCGCCGGCGGCGTAGGCGGCTTCGGCGGTCGCGCGATCGCGCATGCCGCCGCCGAACTGGATCTTCGGTCCGAGCGCGGCGATGCGCCGCAGCGTGGGCAGATTGAGGGGGGCGCCGCCGAAGGCGCCGTCGAGGTCGACGACGTGGATCCACTCCGCGCCGGCCTGGGCGAACCGGATCGCCGGCTCGACCGGGTCCTGGTAATAGTCGGTGCGGGCGTCGTCGCGTCCCTGGCTGAGGCGGACGCAGCGACCGCCGCGGATGTCGATGGCCGGATAGGCGAGCATGGAGGTCAGGAAGCTTTCTTCTTCGGCGCCGCGACGGTCACGGGCTGTTCGCCGCGGATCGCTTCGGCCGTCACCGTGAACTTCGAGCCGGCGGCGGCTTCGGGCAGCGCATACATCGTGTCGAGGAGCACGCCTTCGAGCACGGAGCGGAGGCCGCGGGCGCCCGTGCCGAGGGCCAGGGCCTTGTCGGCGGCGGCCTCGAGGGATTCGCGGGTGAACTCGAGGGACATGCCCGAGAGCGCGAAGAGCTTGCGATACTGCTTCGTCGCGGCGTTGCGCGGCTCGGTCAGGATGCGGATGAGCGCCTCGCGGTCGAGGGGCTCGAGCACGGAGATGACCGGCAGGCGGCCGACGAACTCCGGGATCATCCCGAAGGAGAAGAGGTCTTCGGGCTGGAGGCCGGCGACGATCTGTTCGGCCGAGAGGGAAGGCGCGTCGTTGCGCGGGGGGACGAAGCCGAGGGACTTCGCGCCGCCGCGGCGGGCGATGATGCGGTCGAGGCCCGCGAAGGCGCCGCCGCAGATGAAGAGGATGTCGGACGTGTCGACGCGGATGCACTGCTGCTCCGGGTGCTTGCGGCCGCCGGCGGGCGGGACGTTGCAGATCGTGCCCTCGAGGAGCTTGAGCAGGGCCTGCTGCACGCCTTCGCCCGAGACGTCGCGGGTGATCGAGGCCGAGTCGGACTTACGGCCGATCTTGTCGATCTCGTCGATGAACACGATGCCGCGCTGGGCGCGTTCGACGTCCATGTCGGCGGACTGCAGGAGGCGCAGGATGACGGTCTCGACGTCGTCGCCGACGTAGCCGGCTTCGGTGAGGGTCGTGGCGTCGGCGATCGCGAACGGCACGTCGAGCATGCGGGCGAGCGAGCGGGCGAGGAGCGTCTTGCCGGTGCCCGTCGGGCCGATCAGCAGCACGTTGCTCTTGTCGAGCTCGACGTCGGCGAGGTCGCCGGCCTGGGCGGCGGTGGCCTTAGTGAGGCGGTCGTTGAGGCGCTTGTAGTGGTTGAAGACCGCGACGGAGAGGACCTTCTTCGCGTGGGCCTGGCCGATGACGTGCGCGTCGAGCTCGAGGCGGAGCTGGGTGGGCGCGATCAGCTTGATGGGCGCGAGCGGGTGCTTCGCGGGTGCTTCCTGCATCGCGGGACCGCCGGCGGAGGCGGCCGGCTTGCCGTCGCGGGACTTCTCGCGGTCGAGGAGGCGGCCGCAGGTCGACACGCAGGCGTCGCAGATGCCCACGCCGGCGGGACCGGCGATCAGTTTGCCGGCCTGGGCGGCGGGCTTGCCGCAGAAGGAGCAGCTCTCGGCGCGGTCCCCGGCCATGCGCTTAGGCGCGGCCCGCCTTGGGCGCCACGACGTGGTCGACGAGGCCGTAGGCCTTGGCCTGTTCGGCCGTCATGTAGAAGTCGCGGTCGGAATCGCGCTGCAGGTCCTCGGGCGTCTTGCCGCTGTGCTTGGCGAGGACGTGGTTGAGGGTGTCGCGCCAGCGGAGGATCTCCTTCGCGGCGATCGAGATGTCGGAAGTCTGGCCCGTGGCGCCGCCGCTGGGCTGATGGATCATCACGCGGCAGTTCGGGAGCGCGTGGCGCTTGCCCTTGGTGCCGGCGGCGAGGAGGACGGTGGCCATGCTGGCCGAGAGGCCGATGCAGTAGGTGTTCACCTCGCACGACAGGAAGTTCATCGTGTCGTAGATCGCCATGCCCGCGGTGATCGAGCCGCCGGGGGAGTTGATGTAGATCGAGATGTCCTTCTTCGGGTCTTCCATCTGCAGGAAGAGGAGCTGCGCGATGACCGCGTTGGCGACCTCGTCGTAGATCGGCGAGCCGATGAAGATGATGCGGTCCTTCAGCAGGCGGCTGTAGATGTCCCAGGCTCGTTCGCCACGGGCGTCGCGTTCGACGACGTTAGGGATGATGTAGGACATGGTGGTGCGAGGGGGACTGTGCCCGGAACGGGCGAAATCTCAACCTCAGGCGGCGACTCCGCCGGCGAGGACGGCGTCGAGGGCCTTGTTGAGGAGGGCGTCGCGGCGGAGTTCGGCGAGGCGCTGGCGGTCCTTGACCAGCTTTTCGGGCTGGGTCTGGCTGGCCTGGGCGGCCTGCATGATGGCGGAGCCGAGCTCTTCGCGGGACACCTCGAGCTTCAGCTCTTCGGCGATGCGGGAGAGGACGAACTGGGCGCGGACGCGGAGGGCGGCGGCCTTCTTGGCTTCGGCGAGGATGTCGTCGCGCTGGGTCTCGAGTTCCTCGGGCTTCGTGCCGCTGCGCAGGCGCATCTCGGCGTACTGGTAGAAGAGGCCCTGGGCGACGGAGAGGATGGCGGATTCCGGGAGGGGGAAGTCCTGGCCGGCGAGGAGGGCTTCGACGGCCTTTTCGCGGCGGGCGGTCTCGGCGGCCTGCTGCTTCGAGCCTTCGATGCCCTTGCGGAGCTGGTCGCGGAGATCGGCTGCGTCCTTCACGCCGACGGCCTTGCAGAAGGCTTCGTCGACCTGCGGGAGTTCCTTGCGACGGACTTCGGAAGCCGTGATGGCGTAGGAGACCTTCTTGCCGCGGAGGGCTTCGCGCTCATGCGTGGCGGGGAAGACGTATTCGGCCTGGGCGGTGGCGCCGGCCTTGAGGCCGATCACGGCCTGGGCGATGGCGGGGACGGCGACGGCGGCGCCTTCGGCGCCGGCTTCTTCCCAGGTGGATTCGGCGCTGCCGTAGGACTTGGCCTCGGCGTCGATCTCGCTGACGGGCTTGCCGTCGACGGTGCCGACGTAGCCGATGCGGACGTAGTCGCCCTTGGCGGCGGCGTCATCGGTCTTCTCGTAGCGGGCGCGCTGTTCGAGGATCTTCTTCAGGTGCTCGTCGATGTCGGCGTCGGTGACCGTGACGGTCTCGACGGGGACCTTGACGGACTTCCAGTCCGGGGTCTTGAAGTCGGGGACGACGTCGACCTCGTAGCGGAAGACCGCGTCGGCGCCGGAGCCGGCTTCCTTCTGGACGTCGGCGACGGTGTAGATCGTGAAGGACTTCTCCTGCTGGATGCGTTCGTAGCCCTGGGAAAGGAGGCGCTGGCTGACTTCGTCGGCGATCTGCTTCGAGTACTTCTGGCGCACGACGGCCTCGGGGGCCTTGCCCGGACGGAAGC
>RGES01000063.1 GCA_009917805.1 Verrucomicrobiota bacterium | reverse complement strand
CGGCCTTGCCCCGGAGCAGCTCCATTGAATCCGGGTTGCGCTTCTGCGGCATCAGCGACGAACCGGTGGAGAACTCGTCGGGCATGCGCGCGAAGCCGAACTCCGCGGAGGACCAGAGGACCATGTCCTCGGCCAGGCGGGAGAGGTGGACGCCGCAGAGGGCGGCGGCGAAGCAGAATTCCGTCGCCGGATCGCGGTCGGCGACGGCGTCCATCGAATTGCGGGTCACCTGCGGGCGGCCCTTCGCGTCGACGAAGCCGAGGAGCTTCGCCGTGACTTCACGGCGGATGGGCAAGGTCGTGCCGGCGATGGCGCCGGAGCCGAGGGGGCACCAGTTGGCCGAGGCCTTGGCGGCGGCGAGCCGGGCGCGGTCGCGGCCGAACATCTCGGCGTAGGCGAGGAGGTGATGGGCGGCGGAGACCGGCTGGGCGCGCTGCAGGTGCGTGTAACCCGGCAGGATCACGTCGGCGTTGGCCTCGGCGAGCTTCACCAAGGTCTTGAGCAGCGAGACGAGGGCGGCGTCGGCGGCGTCGCACTGGTCCTTGATCCAGAGACGGACGTCGGCCTGGGCTTTCTTCCGTGCGGACATGACCAAGGAATGCCCCCGGAAAGGCGGGCAGGCAAGCAAGGATGCTCAGCGGCTGGCCTGAGCGGGCGTCGCGGGAGCCGCCGCCGGCTTCTGCGGCGTGACCATGTTGCGAGCGCCGTCCATACGGATCACGACTTCGCCGGGCTCGGCGACGCCGAGGCGTTCGCGGGCCTGGTCACGGACGAATTCAGGATCGCGTCCCAAGCGCTCCACGTAGCGCTCGGTCTGCGCGCGAGCGCGCTCAAGGGAGGCGTAAGCCTGCTCCTTCTGCTGCTCGTTGGCGCGGATGCCGGCGAGACGCTCGGTCTCATCGCCGTAGGTCGACCACGTGAAGGCGAGCACCGTGCAGAAAAGGATGAAGGAGGCCCAGAGAAACAGCTTCTCCGTCTGAGGGTTTCGGGACTTAGGCTCGCTTTCCATGACGACCGCGCGAGTGAAAGCGGAAATCTGATACGGGGCGAGGGGAAAATCGCCGGATCACTTCGCCGCCAGCTGGGCCGCCGCGGCGAGGGAGCCGCTGAACTCCATGAAGCCCCAGACGATGACGCCGGTCACCGAGACGTAGAGCCAGACCGGGAAGACCCAACGCGTGAGGCGCTTGTGTTCCTCGAGGCGACCCTGCTTTGCGAGCCAGACCGCGCGGAGGATGAACGGGGTGACGGCGATCGCCAGGAGGATGTGCGGGAAGAGGATGACGTAGTAGAGGAGTTTGTCCCAGGTCAGGCCGACTTCGGGGCGGTAGAGGATGTTGGTCTTGTGCAAAGCCACCCACAGGTGGACCTTGGAGGCCAGGTAGAGCGCCAGGAACAGGGCCGAGGTCACGACCGCCGCACCCATCGCCTTGCCATGGCCGGCGCGGTCGCCCGCCTTGATCTTGGCGTAACCGACCAGGAGGAAGACCGTGGCGAGGGCGTTCATGCCGGCGACGGAGCGGGAAAGGAGTTCGGTGGTGGAAGCCATGGGGCCGAAGAGAAGGGATTTTCCGGGAAAAGCCAACCTCGGGGAGCCCTTAACCTTCACTTAAGCCGATTTAGGATATCCTATGCCCCACTCCGATGAAAATCCTCCTGCCCCTGATCCTCTTCGCCGCCGGCCTGAGCGCCGCCGACGCCCCGAAGGGCCCTGCCCTCAAGGAAGCCGACGCCAACCCGCCCGGCCAGAACAAGGTCACCATCACGGTGAAGGGCGACAAGCGCGTCATCGAGTCCAACGGCATCCCGGACCACAAGGTCGCCACCTTCCCGAACCGCGGCAACCCGAACGCCATCTCCGAGCAGAAGTATCGCCTCGAAGTCCCCGCCAACCCGAAGCCGCTCGAGGGCGGCGCGACCGGCCGGATGATGTCCGCCTGGGGCGTCGCCTTGAACGGCATCGTCTTCGACCCCGGCACCGCGGAAGTCTACAACGACGGCGACCGCAGCAACCCTTGGCATTATGAAGCGCTGATGAGCAACACCGAGATGGGCACGACCCCGAAGATCAAGGTCGGCCTCGGGCTCGACCAGAACCATGGCCATGTGCAGCCCAACGGCGCCTACCATTACCACGGCATCCCCACCCTGCTCTTCGAACGCCTCTCCGGCGGCGAGAAGAAGATGACCCACGTCGGCTGGGCCGCCGATGGCTTCCCGGTCTACGCCGTGTACGCTTACGCCAAGTCGGAAGACCCCAAGAGCGAGCTCAGGAAGATGAAGAGCAGCTACCGCCTCAAGACCGCCGACCGAGGCGGCGACGGCAAGATCACCCCGACCGGCAAGCCCGACGGCTCGTTCGGCCTCGACTTCGAGTACGTCGCGGGCTCCGGCGACCTCGATGAGTTCGGCGGCCGGACCGGCGTCACGCCGGAATTCCCGAAGGGCACCTACTACTACGTGATGACCGAGGAATACCCGTTCATCCCACGCAAGTTCAAGGGCACGCCCGACCCGTCATTCAGCAAGCAGGCGATGGATCCGCACGCCAACCTCGGCGGCCAGGGCGGGCCCGGCGCCAAGGGCGGCAAGAAGGGGAAGAAGGGCCCGCCTCCCGGCGGCTTCGGCGGACCGCCTCCCGAAGGCGCGCCGAAATAATCCGGCGACGAAGGTAGGCCAGAGCATCCTTGCTCGGTCGCGGCCGGCCAAGGATGGCCAGCCCTACCCGAGACAGCCAAAAACTCAGGCGCCCTGCTTGGGGTCGTATGAGCTTGAGGCGCCGGCGGACGTCGGCGGGCAGCTTCTCGACCGCGGCCTTGTCCGTGACGTCGCCGTCGAAGAGCGTCTTGCCGTCGCGATCCTTCACGACCGCGTGCTTCTTGCCGTCCTTCTCCTCGAGCGAGACGCTGCCTTCGCCGTCCGACGCCATCGAGTGGGAAGAAGACTTCGCGCCGTTGCCGAAGCTGAAGGAGAACGAGTGCGAAGACGACGAGCTCGCCCCGGCCTGGGCGCGCAATTCCTCGATGGAAGGAACGAGCGAGCGGCCGGCCGGAGGCGGCAGGATGCCGGCCTGCATGTCCTGCAGCTGCTTCAGGATCTCGGGAGGAATCAGGCCGCCGTTGAGGCCAGGGAGGCCGTTGTTCGGGTCGTCGACGGCACGTCCTTTGCGGGCGGAGGGGCGGCCCTTCTCTTCGGGGCGAGCGGCCAAGGTGAGTTCGACCACCTGCGGCTCGCCGCGACGGGCAAGCGTGAGCTTCACCTTGTCGCCGGGCTTGCGCGTACGCACCAGCGCGCGGAACTGATCGGCGTTGAAGAGCATCTGGTCGTCGAGACGGGTGAGGATGTCACCCTCTTCGACCTTGCCGACGGACGGGCCCTTCGGATCGACGAAGCCGACCTGGATGCCGACGTCGGCAGGCACGGAGGCGATGGCCGCCTCGAGCCGCGGTCCGACGTTGAGGCCGGCGTAACCGACGCCTTCGGCGACGGCGACCTTGGCGGCGGGCTCTTTCTTGTCTTCGGCCTGCAGCGGGCCGACGAGGCCGGCGAGCAGGAGCATGTGGAGGGGAATCTGGCGGAGGGAGTTCATGGCGGGTCCTTCGTAAGGTGAGCGACGGTGGTCGGCGGATTTGTTTAGTTGGTCTCGAGCGGCAACAGCGTGAACTGGTCGTTCGGGCGATAGTTGATCAGGCGGGTGTTGCTGCGGGCGTCTTCCCAGCGGGTCGTGTCCTGCCAGCGCACGCGGACCGGCCGGGCGAACGAACCGTCGTCCATCTGCACCGGACGGAAGAACTGGACGTCGGGGCGGGACTGCTCGACGCGGACGAGCTGGTAGGCGGGGGCTTCGGGCTCGCCGACGCCGCCGAGGAAGACGAAGGCGGCGACCAAGGCGGCCGCGGCCGCGGAGAGGCCGGCGGACCAGGCGATGATCACGCCGCGGCGCGAAGCAGGCGCATCCAGCTCCGCGGCGAGGCGGGCCGTGAGCGCCGGGCTCGGGGCGCGGGGACGAAGCGAGGCCAGGGCCTGTTCGATATCGTGGTCAGGGTCAGTCATGGGTGCGGGCGGTGATGAGTTTGCGCAAGGCCTCCATGGCATAGCGCCACCGCGAGGCCGCGGTGTTGGGAGAAATCGAAAGTTGTTCGCCGATCTCCTCGAAAGTCAGGTCGCCCCAGACCTTGAGGACCACGACCTCGCGCTGCTCGTCGGAGAGAAGCTTGAGCGAATCGGCGAGCGCGGCGAGGCGCGGGTCGGCCTCGGGCTCGAACCACGTCACCGTCTCCATGTCGTCGCCGACCACCTTCTCGCGGGCCGCGCGCCGGTCGCCGCGACGCAGCAGGTCGAGGGCGGAGCGGCGGATGGAGGTCACGACCAGGGCGTTCGGATTGCCCGGCAGGTGACGTTGATGTTTCCAGAAGCGAACAAATGCCTCCTGCAGGACGTCGTCCGCGTCGGCTTCGCTGCGGGTCCACTGGCGCGCGATCAGCCGGAGCCGGGCGCCATGTTCGGCGAACCAGGCCCTCCAGTCTTGGCCGGAATGGGCATCTTGCATGCGTGGGTTATCTGAGAAGCGAACCTGCGGGCGGGTTTTGTCTACCCGCCGAACCACCCTAACCGAGGGCCTTAAATCGTCAAAGCAGTTGCGAAATACCCCCTCCCCTCCTAACTGCCTCCCAGATGTCCACCCCTCCCGCCGAGCGACCTGCGAACGGTTTCTTCCGTTCCCTGATCCGCTGGTTCGACGCGGACTACATCCCGGAAGGCGTCGAGGCCCTGCAGAACACCCCCAAGAAGGTCGATTGGGCCCGCTCCATCCCCTTCATCGTCCTTCACCTGGCCTGCTTCGCGGTGATCTGGGTGGGCGCCAGCCCGATCGCCGTCTGGACCGCCGTCGGGCTCTACTTCTTCCGGATGTTCGCGATCACCGGGTTCCTGCACCGGTATTTCTCCCACAAGACCTACTCCACCTCCCGGGCCTTCCAGTTCGTCATGGCCGTGTGGACCGCCCTGGCCGTCCAGCGCGGCGCGCTCTGGTGGGCGTGCACGCATCGCCACCACCACAAGCACTCCGACGAAGAAGAGGACAAGCACTCGCCGGTCGTGGACGGCTTCTGGTGGTCGCACATCGGCTGGATCACCTCGAAGAAGAACTTCCCGACCGACTACTCGAAGATCCCCGACCTCGCGAAATACCCCGAGCTCGTGTTCCTGAACCGGTTCGACATCTTCATCCCGCTGCTCGCCGCCGGCCTGACCTACGGCATCGGCGCCTGGCTGGGCGCGCACGGCTACGACACCAACGGCCCGCAGCTGCTCGTCTGGGGCATCATCTCGACCGTCGTCCTCTTCCACGGCACCGCCTGCATCAACTCGCTCGCGCACGTCTTCGGCTCGAAGCGCTTCAAGACCACCGGCGACGAGTCCCGCAACTCCTTCATCCTGACGCTCATCACCCTCGGCGAGGGCTGGCATAACAACCACCACCGCTACCAGGCCACGACGAAGCAAGGCTTCTACTGGTGGGAGTTCGACCCGACCTACTACGGGCTCAAGGTGCTGTCGTGGATGGGCCTGATCTGGGGCCTCAAGGGCGTGCCCGCCTCGGTCTACGAAGAGGCCGCACAGACCAAGGCCGCGGCCTCCGTCCCGCGTGCGTGAACGGATCGCCATCGTCGGCTCCGGCGTGAGCGGCCTCGGCTGCCTCCGCTTCCTGCGCGCGCACCATGACGTCACGGTCTTCGACCACGACAGCCGCCCCGGCGGCCACGCGCATACCATCGACGTCGCCGAACCCGGCACCGGCCGCGCGCTGCCGATGGACACCGGCTTCATGGTCTTCAACGAGGTCACCTACCCGCACCTCTGCCGACTGTTCAAGGAGCTCGGCGTCCAGCCGAAGAAGACCTCGATGTCCTTCGCGGTACGGCACGATCCGAGCGGCCTCGAATGGTGCGGCAGCTCGCTGAACCACCTGTTCGCGCAACGTCGCAACCTGTTCAGCCTGCGCTTCTGGAAGCTGCTGTTCCAGATCAACAAGTTCAACGGCCTCGCCAAGACCGAGTGGCGGTCCGCCGAAGCCGAGACCACCGCCGGCGGAGAAGATGCTCGGCTTCCCGGCGGCGGCGCTGATGCGCTTCTTCCACAACCACGGCTTCCTCGGGCTGGATACCCAGCACCAATGGCTGACGCTCGAAGGCGGTTCGCGTACCTACGTGGAAGCGCTGCTCAAGGCGCACCCTGCCGACTTCCGTTTCGGCCATGGCGTCACGTCCGTCCGCCGCGACGGCGCCCACGTCATCGTCGCGACCGCGCAGGGCGAAGAACGCTTCGACCGCGTCATCCTGGCCTCGCACGCGGACACCACGCTGAAGCTCCTGGCCGACGCCGACGCCGAGGAACGCCGCCTGCTCGGGGCAGAACGACGCCATCGTACATACCGACATGGCGCCCTTGCCGCGCAACGCGAAGGCCCGCTCCTCCTGGAACTACCGGACCTGGGCCAAGGACGACGGCCTGGCGACCTCGACGCACTACTGGATGAACTCGCTGCAAGGCCTGACCGACAAGGGCGACTTCGTCGTCACCATCAACCACGCGGACCAGGTCGATCCGAAGAAGATCATCCGCATCATCCCGACCGAACACCCGCTCTTCTCGCTAGAGGCCGTGGCCGCCCAGGCCGAGATCCCCGCGCTCAACGCGCGCCCGGGAGCCCGCACGCACTTTGTCGGCGCGTGGCAGCGCTACGGTTTCCACGAGGATGGCTTCTGGTCGGCCCATCGGCTCTGCTCGCAGCTCCTCGGCCGCGACGCCTGGGAAGCCTGATCAGAAGGCGATCTTCTGGGCCTGGCGTTCGAAGCCACGTCGCGATGTTCGCGTGATAGGCGCGGGCGAGCGCGATGCGGTCCTCGGTCTCGACGAGGTTCTTGCGCAGCTCGTCGAACGATTCCTGCGCGCGGATCTCGGGATAACGCTCGGTCACGGCGACGAGCAGCGGAGCCAGCGCGGCCGTCCGGGCGCCGGCCGCCTGGGCGCGGAGCGCGGCGACGAGCGTCTGGACCGAAGCCTCGTGGGCGCGGAAGCCTTGCACGCAGGCGACCAAGGGAGGGATCAGGTCGGCGCGGCGCTTGAGCTGGACGTCGATGAGCGACTGGGCCTGGCGGACGCGGTTACGCAGGCCCGTGATGCTGTTGAAGACCATCCAGACCCAACCGAAGCCGAGCGCGACGAGGTAGAGCATGACGCCGATGACGAGGCCGACCGGGACCATCTCGGGCCGCGCGCCGGCCGTGAGGGCCAGGCCGAAGCCGCCGGCGAGGAGCGCGCCGAAGACGTTCCAGAGCACGAAGGCCGTGGCCTTGCCTTCGCTGACTTCGTGCGCCT